>DATBLU010000011.1:0-15022 GCA_036555205.1 Candidatus Deferrimicrobiaceae bacterium | reverse complement strand
ACCGACGACGCCGTGGAGGAATTCTATTCCTGCACGCTGTGCCAGTCGTTCGCCCCCAACCACGTCTGCATAGTGGCGCCGGAGCGGCTGGGCCTGTGCGGGGCCATAAACTGGCTCGACGGAAAAGCCGGATACGAGATCACGCCCACCGGCCCGAACCAGCCGGTGAAGAAGGGCGCGGTGCTCGACCCGGTCAAGGGGGCATGGGACGGCGTGAACGAGTTCGTCCGCGAGCATTCCCGCAACACGGTCCCGGGCTTCAACCTCTACTCGATAATGGACGCGCCGATGACCTCCTGCGGGTGCTTCGAGTGCATCCTGGCCGTGATCCCGGAAGCAAACGGCGTCATGGTGGTAAACCGCGAGTTCGTGGGCGCCGAGACTCCGTGCGGCATGGGGTTCTCGACGCTGGCCGGCTCGGTCGGCGGCGGCATCCAGACTCCCGGCTTCATGGGGGTGGGGAAGCATTACCTTTTGAGCAGGAAGTTCCTTGGCGCCGAGGGGGGGCTCCCCCGCCTCGTCTGGATGACCAAGGAGATGAAGGAGCAGCTGGAGCCCGACCTGCGGGCCCGCGCCGCGGAAATCGGGATGCCGGACCTGGTCGACAAGATCGCCGACGAGACGACCGCGACCACCCCTGAGCAGCTCGTGGAATACCTGACGAAAGCCGGGCACCCCGCTCTCTCGATGCCGCCGCTCCTATGACGATCCCGTCGGCCGCGCGGAGTTATCCGGGCAAGATCCTTTCGGTCACTCTTCCGGCGGCGTCCGGCGGGACGCCTGTTACCGTCGGCGGCCAGAGCGCCATGCCGCTGGTTCCCGAGGGGGACCGCCGGCACCGGGCGGCGGTCGGGATGGAGGTCGGCACCGGAACCTGCGAGCTTCCTCCTTCCCTCGCGCAGGCGCTGGGAGGCCGGGAGCTCGAGCCGGTCGACTTCGCGAAGGCGTGCGCCGGGGAATGGGGAGCGCAGTTTCTCTTCATTTCCCTGTCGGGTTGCCACCCCGACGGCGGTGGGCAATCGGTGTCGCAGGGAGCACGCACGGTGAGGGAGATTCTGGAAGCGGTACCCTGTCCGGCGATCGTGGGCGGGTGCGGGGAGGAGGAGACCGACGCGAAACTGTTCCCGGCTGTCGCGGAGGCGGCGCCCCGGCCGGTCTTCCTTTCGTACGCCGACGAGAAGAACTACCGCCTGGTCGGGGGCGCGGCCATGGCGTACGGCCACGGAGTAGTGTCGTGGTCGCCTATCGACATCAACATGGCCAAGCAGATCAACCTGCTCCTGTCCGACATCGGGTTCCCGGCGGACCGGATATTGATCGACCCGCTGACCGGGGGTCTGGGATACGGGCTCGAATACACCTTCTCCATAGTAGAGCGGATACGGCTGGCGGGACTCGCAGGCGACGGGATGCTCGCACGCCCCGTTTTATGCCACCTGGGGGACTCGTGGAAGGCGCGCGAGGCCGTCGAGGTATCCGAGCCCGCCTGGGGGGACGCGCTGACGCGTGGCCGCAGGTGGGAGGAGGCGACCGGATGGGCCTGCTTCGCAGCCGGCGCTGACCTGCTTGTCTGCCGGCATCCCGCGAACGTGGCGGCGTTACGGGAGACGACATGGCGCTGACGGCGCTGGATATCTACAAGCTTCTGCCCAAGACCAACTGCAAGGACTGCGGCTTCCCCACGTGCCTCGCCTTCGCGATGCAGATGGCGGCGGGAAAGGCCGGAATCGACAAATGCGAGCACGCCTCCGAGGAGGCGAAACGGACTCTGGGAGAGGCGGCGGCGCCCCCTCTCCCGAAAATCGTCGCGGGAATCGGCGACCGGGCCGTGACGATGGGGGACGAGGTGGTGCTGTTCCGGCACGAAAAGACCTTCTACCACCCAACCGCCATTGCGATTTCGATCTCCGACGCGCTCCCGGCGGAAGCCCTGCGGGCGAGGGCCCGAAAAATAGCGGCCCTTTCCTTCGAACGGGTGGGGCAGACTCTTTCCGTCGACATGACGGCGGTCAGGTGCGAATCGGGCGACCCGGCGCGTTTTGCCGCCGCCGCGGCGTCTGCGCTGGAAGCCGGCGGAAAACCGCTCCTGCTCGTCGCACGCTGCGGAGCCCTCGAAGCGGCGATAAAAGAGGTGGGACGTTCCAGGCCGCTTTTGTGCCCGCCTCCCGGGGAAACGGAAAAAGGCGCCAGGCTGGCGGCGTCGGAAAAACTTCCCCTCGTCGTGCAGGCGCAAGGGATCGAGGGACTGGCGAAGGCGCTCGCTTCGGCCCGCGCCGCGGGCGCGACGGAGCTTGTCGCGGACCCGATGCCCGGCGAGACGGCGCAGGCCGTCGCCGATTCGGTCTTCATCCGCAGGCTTGCCATCACCCACCGGGCCAGGGAGATCGCATATCCGACCGCCTTCGACCTCGGGGGGGCGTTTCCGCAGCCGTTCGCCGCAGCCTGCCTCCTCGTAGCCAAATACGGGTCTCTCGTTACGCTCGACACGGCCGATCCGGCCGAGATCTTCCCGATCCTCACGCTTCGCCAGAACCTGTATACCGACCCGCAGCGCCCGATACAGGTGGAGGCCGGGATCTACCCGATAGGCAAAGTCGCCCCTACGTCGCCCGTCCTCGTGACGACCAATTTCTCCCTCACCTACTTCACCGTTCGCGGCGACGTCGAGTCGGCGAAAACGCCTGTGTACCTGCTGATCGCGGATTGCGACGGCATGTCGGTGCTCACGGCCTGGGCGGCGGGCAAGTTCACTTCCGAGAGCATCGCCGGGATCCTGTCCGAAAGCGGCATCGCGGCGCATGTGGCGCACCGCACCCTCATCCTGCCCGGAATGGTGGCGCGCCTGTCCGGGAAGCTCGAGGAACTCTCGAAATGGCGCGTCCTGGTCGGACCCCAGGAGTCTTCCGCGCTCCCCTCCTATCTGCGCCGGCTGCCGCCGGCGGCGTTTTTGGCGACCCATGGCTGATCCTGCGGGCGGGCGCCTCCGGTTCCTCCCGGACGGCGTTTCCGCTCCCCTGTCCCGCGGAGAGACGATCCTCGCTCACGCCGTTCGCGCCGGAGTGGACATCCTCTCCCCGTGCGGCGGCGAGGGGCGCTGCGGAAAGTGCCGCGTCGGGGTATCCGGCGACGTCCGGGGGGGCGACGATCCCGGGCTCATCTCGCCGGACGACCTCCGTTCGGGGATCCGCCTCGCCTGCCGCTGCGTTCCGATCTCCGGAGAGGTGCCCGTCACGGTCCTCCCGGAGAGTCGCCCCGCCCGCCTGGCGGCGTACATCGAGGGAAGGGACATGGCGCAGGACGGCCCTTATCTTCCCTTCCACGTGGTCCCCGAGAAAGGCAATCCCCTGGGGGTGGCGCTCGACGTCGGAACCAGCACGCTGGCCGGCGCCCTCATCGATCTTCGCGACGGGTCGTTGCTTGCCCGCGCCACGGAAGACAACCCGCAGATGTCCTGCGGGGAAGACCTTATCTCCCGGATCGTGTACGAGGAGGAGAATCCCAGAGGGTTTTCATTCCTGCGCCGCCTTCTCCTTCGCGGCGTGGACAGGCTGATCGCCGATCTGCTGGCCTCGTCGCCAGAGCCGGGGAAGATCGTCGAGGTCACCGCGGCGGGGAACACGGTGCTTTCGCATTTCCTTTACGGCGTCTCCCCCTCGCCCGTTCGCAGGCCGCCGCACCGGCCCGTCCTCAAGGAATATCCCGTCAAGACGGGGAAGGAGCTGGGAGTCTCCAACGCCCCTTCCGCCAGGTTCCGGATCTTTCCCTCCATAGGGGGTTTCGTCGGCGGGGACATCGTCGCAGGCATGCTGGCCTCCGGCATGCACCGGTCGGAGGCGGTGTCGCTGCTTTTCGACGTGGGGACGAACGGGGAGGTGGCCCTGGGCAACCGGGAGTTCAGGATCGCCTGCTCCTCCTCTGCCGGCCCTGCATTCGAGGGGGGAGAAGTTGCGTGCGGAATGCGCGCCTACGCCGGAGCTATCGAGTCGGTCCGGATCGACCCGGAGAGCCTGGCCGCCGAGTGGACCGTGATCGGCGGCGGGAGCCCGGCGGGCGTTTGCGGATCCGGGATCCTGGACCTTTGCGCGGAGCTGTTCCGGGCCGGGCTGGTCGACCGGGCGGGTCGCTTCGTGCCGCGCGCCGGCGCGCCGTTCCGCGAGACCGACCGCGGAAAAGCCTTCGTCGTCGTGGAGGCGGAACGCAGCGCCACCGGTGCCGACATCGCATTCACCGCCTCCGACCTCAAGAGCGTCATCAGGACGAAGGCGGCGCTGTGCGCCGCCGCCGATTCCCTCCTGCAGGCGGTAGGGATTCCGAGAGAGGAAGTGGCGCAGGTCTACATCGCCGGAGGATTCGGCAACTTCATCGACCTCCGTTCGGCCCTGGAGATAGGGCTCTTTCCTCCCTTTCCCCTCAAGAAGTTCGTTCCGCTGGGGAACGCATCGCTCGCCGGGGCGATCGGGGCGCTGCGCAGCCGAAAGCGGTGGGAGGAGGCCGTAGCGCTGGCCCTTGCCACCGCATACCACGACCTCTCCTCCGATTCCGGCTTCATGGCGCTCTACCAGCGCGCCCTCTTCCTCCCCCACACGGACGCCGAGAGCTACCGCTCGAACCGGTCCCCGGAGATCGCCAGGTGACGGGCGGCCTTCCCGCGTTTCCCGCCACGGGGGTCGGAAGCCTTCCTCATACCGATCCCGTCGAGGCTGTGCGCCTGGTCCTTGCCGGTTTCAGCGCCGTCCCGTTCTGGCCCCAGCTTCCCCGGAAGAGCTTCCTCGAGAGCATGTACGTCCAGTACGCCTCCGGGCTGCCGGGGGCGGTCATCGCGGGAGAGAAGCTGTTCGTGGAGGGAGGAGAGGGCGTGATGGCCGAAGCGGAAGCCTTCTACGAGCGGTTCCTCTCGGAGGACACGGATCCCTTCGCCATCCCCCGGGAAAGGGCGGCCGGGCTGCACGGCCTTCTCGATGCCGCGGTCGGCCCGTATCCCGCCGTGAAGGGACAGGTCACCGGCCCGGTCTCGTTCGGCCTGATGGTCACCGACAGGGAGAAGAAGCCCGTCTTCTACGATCCCGTGGGACGCGATATCCTGGTCAAGCACCTCCTGCGCGTCGCGCAGTGGCAGGTCGCCCGGCTCTCCCGCCTCTCGCCCGAAGTCATACTCGTACTGGACGAACCGTACCTCGCCTCGGTGGGCTCCGCCATCCTTTCGCTGGGAAGGGACGAAGTCGTCGGCTGCCTGAACGAAATAATCGACGGCCTCCCGGGCGCGCTGTGCGGAATCCACTGCTGCGCGAACACCGACTGGGGCCTCGTCCTTTCCTCGCGGGTCGGATACCTGTCGTTCGACGCATACGGATACGCCGACTCCCTGCTGCTCTACCCCGAGGAGGTGAGAGCGTATCTCGACCGGGGGGGGAAGCTCGCTTTCGGCATCGTGCCGACGTCGTCGGAAGCGATCCGCAACGAGACCCCCGAGACGCTTGCGGAAAGAATGGAGTCGCTCCTCGGAAAATTCGAATCGCGCGGGATACCCCGGGAATGCGTGATCCGGGCCGCGTTCGTCACTCCCGCATGCGGGCTCGGCACCCTTTCGGAAAGCGACGCGGAAAGGGCGGTCCTCCTGGCCGGAGGATTATCCGCCCTTCTCGGGCGCCGCTACGGAGGGGCGGCAAGGTGACGACGATGATTGCAGTCGCCGGGAAGGGGGGCGTGGGGAAGACGACCTGCTCCGCGCTGCTGCTTCGCGCCATCGCCGCGTCGGGGTTGAGGCCGCTGCTGGCGGTCGACGCCGATCCAAACGCCAACCTGCACATCCTGCTGGGCTTCCCGCAGCCGGAGGGGCTGGGATCGCTTCGGGAGGAGCTCCTCTCGCGCCCCGGGGGGGCGACTTCCAAGGAAGCGCTCCTCGAGGCGATGGTCCAGCGGCGCGTCGCGGAAGGGAAGGACGTGGACCTGGTGACCATGGGCCGCGGCGAGGGACCGGGATGTTACTGCTACGTGAACAATCTCCTGAGGCAGTCGCTCTCGCGCCTCGCAGGCGGGTACCGCGCGGTAGTCGTCGACAACGAGGCGGGGATGGAACATCTCTCCCGCCGAAACCTTCGCCGGATCGACCACCTCGTTCTCGTCGCCGACCCTTCCCCGCGCGGGATCAAGGCCGCCTGCGCCATCCGCGAGCTGGCGGACCGGCTTGACCTGAAGGTGGGCAAGGCATGGCTGCTCCTCAACAGGCCGTACGCCGCCGGGGAGGGCTCCGGCACTCCCGGCACATCGATCCCTCTTTTGGCCGCGATTCCCCACGATCCTGGGCTGCCGGCGTGGGAAGCGTCCGGCCGCTCGTTCCTCGACCTGCCGGACGGTTCGCCTGCCGCCTCCTCGATAGGGAGGGCGATCCCGGACCTGCTGCAGGGGGCCGGGCGATGAAAATCCTCTTTTCCGTTCAGGGCCGGTACGGGGAGCGGGTGGCCGAGAACGTCCGGGTTCACGGCCCGCGTGAATGGGAGGTCGCCGTACTCAGGCTCCCCGCCCGTCTGCCGATGGTGATCGACGATCCGGAGGAATTCCTCCCGTCTCGACTGGCCTCCGCCGACCTGCTCGTATCTCTTCACGAAACGCCCGGCGCCGCGGAGCTCATACCCGACATCGCTTCAGGATGCGGCGCCGCGGCGGTGCTGGCCGCCGTGGACGACAGGGCCGCCTGCCCCACCGGCCTTGAAAACCAGATCCGCAAACGGCTCGCCGCCATGGGAATCGCCCACGCATTCCCCCGTCCTCTCTGCGGGTTCGACGGCGGGCCGGACCGCCTGCTATCGGAATTCGCGGCCAGGTTCGGGCGTCCGAAGTTCCGGATCGAGCGGGACGGCGACAGGGTTTCGGCCGTCGAGGTCCTGCGCGACGCGCCGTGCGGATCCGCCGGATTCGTGGCGTCGATACTGCGGGGGGTGCGCATACCGGAGGCGCCGGACACGGGGGCGCTGCGGCACCACCACCATCCCTGCCTCGCGTCGATGGAGATCGACCCGGACCTGCAGGACACGATCATGCACCTGTCCGGCTACATCGTCCGGGCGGCTATAAAGTCGGCACTGAAGGAGTAGATTCGCCCTATGCGCCGTACAGGTCCAGGACTTCCCGCACCACGCGGATAAGCGTGTCTGCGCGGTACGGCTTGGGCAGGAACGCGGAGGCCCTGTAGGTCTCCCCCGATGGATATCCGCTCGACAGTATGACTATCGCATGCGGATCGAGCTTGCGGATCCGCGTCAGGACTTCGGATCCGGACAGGTGCGGCATCGTCAGGTCGAGAATCACGAGATCGAACCGTTCCCGCTGGCGGATGTAAAGGTCGACCGCCTGCTGCCCGTCGACGGCCGTCACGACCGAATACCCGTGGATTTCGAGGATCTGCTTCGCGAAGTTGCGGATCATCTCCTCGTCGTCCACCAGGAGTATCGTTTCCTTTCCGGTCTTCGCCCTGGGCGTCTCCGCGGGCATGGGCCTGCCCTCATCCTGCATCTCCTCCGCCCTGGGAACGTAGGCGCGGAACGTCGTGCCCTTCCCGGGCTGGCTTTCCAGGGTGATCCACCCTTCGTGCTGCTTCATGATGCCGTACACGGTGGACAGCCCCAGGCCCGTCCCCCTTCCCAGTTTCTTCGTCGTGAAGAACGGCTCGAATATCCTGCGCCGGGTCGCCTCGTCCATGCCCGATCCGTTGTCCGAAACGGATAACACGACGAACTCCCCGCGGCGCGCGTAGGGGTACAGCCGGCAGTAATCATCCCCCACGGTCTCGTTTCCCAGCATCACCCGTATCCGGTACCCTCCCGGCGGCGGGCCGGTCTGCGGCTTCGCTTCGAGGCGCTCCATGATCGCGTCCCTGGCGTTCACGCAAATGTTCATCATCACCTGGTGCATCTGGTTGGCGTCGGCCTTGGCGAGCCAGAGGTCATCCGCGGAATCGGTCTCGACCTCGATGCGCTTGTCTATGGTCTGCGCGAAAAGGTCGGCGACCTCCTGCACCAGCTTCCGCAGGTCTATGGACCGTCGCTCCGACGGGGAGCGCCTGGAAAAATCCAGGAGCTGGCGCACCATGTGGGCGCCCCGCTCGGAAGCCTTGATCGACTCCTTGATCGGCAGCGCCGCGGGGGACCCGGGAGGGATGACTTTCCCGGCCAGATCGAGGTTCCCGAGAATGCCGGTGAGGATATTGTTGAAGTCGTGGGCGACCCCCCCTGCAAGGGTGCCCACCGCTTCCATCTTCTGCATCTCTATGATCTGCCGCTCCAGGCGACGGCTCTCCGTCACGTCGGTTCCGGTGGCGATGACCGACGTCACCTTTCCGGCGGAATCCCGCAGCGCCGCGTAGCTCCAGGTCACCAGCCGCTCCTCCCCTGTCCTCGAAACGAGGGGGAACTCCAGGTTGGACGGGACGTCGCCTTCGAGGACGCCCGCAAGCGCCCGCTGGTAGGACCCCCGCGCCGACCCCGAAATCAGCAGCTCGGCCAGTTCCCGGCCGACGACCTGCTCCCCCGAATATCCCGTGACATCCTCGAACTGTCGGTTGGCCAGAAGGATCTCCCCTCCGGGACCCAGCTGCGCGACCAGCACACCGGCGATGTCCAGGATCTTCGCGGAAAAGTCGCGCTCCCTGCGAAGGTCCTCCAGGAACTGCTTCCTCTGCGTGACGTCCCTCAGGATGACCATCCCAAGCGGCCCGGTGAGTCTCGGGAACCAGGTCGCCTTCTTGTATTCCCGGGCGAGCCAGGTCGCGGCTATTTCCCCCACGAAGGACGATCCGTCCTTTCGCAGTATTTCCGCCTCCCGCTCGAAGCGCCCCCCGTCCTCGTGGCCGCAGCGGAGAATGCCCGTCATCTCCGGATCCGCCTGCGGATTCTTCAGGATCGCCGCGGGGTCCATCCCCACTATCTCCTCCTCGTCGTGGAAACCGAGAATCCCGGCCGCGGCGGGATTCGCCCTGACGACCCTCTCCCCCCGGACGAGGATCACGCCGTCCCGCTGCGCCCGAAGAAGGTCGTCGTACGCCCCCTTCGCGCACACGAAGAATTCGTAGCGCCTGGCGCTCTGGACGGCGGCGCCCACGCGATTGGCAAGCGCCGATATCGCCTCCATCTCGAGCCGGTCGAAGGCGGAACGGGCATCGGCGTAGATGGTCAATGCCATCGGCTGCAGGCCGTTGGGCTCGATGCGCACGGATGCCGCGCTGCGTATGCCGGTCTCCGCAATGGTCTTTTCCCACGGCGCCATGGAGGGGTCTTCCCGGACGCGATTCACGACGCACGGCTCCCCGGTCCGCAGCGCCCTGCCCGTCGGCCCCTGCCCTTCCGGCGAGTCGTCCCACCGGATGCCGGCGCCGGACAGGAACCGCTCCCCGTTTCCCGCGTGTTTCACGACCCGGACGGAGCCGTCCGGGTCGCCGGCCGCTATCCATGTCATGCGATATCCCCTGCGCCTCGAAAGAACCTCGCACACGATCGACAGGATGCGGCTTTCTTCAAGGACGCCTATAAGCGACTGGTCTACCTCGGAGATAAGCTTGAACCGGCCTTCCAGCCGTTCCTTGAGGATAAACCACCTTTCGGTGAGCGCGAACCCGGACGCCAGGAGGAGGGAAACCAGCAGGGAAAACGTTTCCACCGTCGGGTCGAAGCTGGCTTGCGCGCCGTCCGCGAGGCTGCCGGCAAGCTCGTACAGCCGAAGTCCGCCGAGGAGGATAAGAGCGATGGTAACCAGCAGCCAAGGACGCCCGAGCCTGCGCATGTAGACGAACCGGACGGAAAGGTACGCCGCGATGAACTGCAGAAACGTGGTGCCGACCAGAACCGCTGTCACGCAATCCCTCCGGCAAAAGCCCCCATATTGAACGCTCCTACCTGTTTTTTCGGCATTTTATATAAATTTCTTGAGTAAAACTTGGAACTTTCGCTAAAAAAAAACGCGCCCCCCGAGTCATCCACTTCGCATAAACTATTACCATCGGACCTGGGCAATAACCGATCCGGATACCTCATCGCGGGGGAGCAGCCATGACCGGAAACGGGCAAAGCCATGCCATAGTCAAGGGATTCACCTTCTCGGCGGTATTCTGGCTGATAGTCGGGCTCCTGGTCGGCCTGTGGCTCGCTGCCGAGATGTTTTACCCTGCATTGAACATCGCTCCATGGCTCTCCTTCGGGCGGTTGCGCGTCGTACATACGAACGGGCTCGTCTACGGGTTCGCCCTCGCGGGGATCTTCGCGTGCAGCTACTACATGCTCGAGAAGCTGACCCGGACCCCGCTCGTTTTCCCGCGCCTCGCAAAAGCCCACCTGTATCTGTTCAACGCCGCGATCCTGCTGGCCGCCCTCTCGCTTTTCGCCGGGCTTAACACATCCAGGGAGTACTCCGAGCTCGAGTGGCCCTTCGACGTCGTCGTCGTAGTCGTCTGGGTGATGTTCTCGATCAACGTGCTTGCCACCCTCGTCAAGCGAAGGGAGAAGGAGATGTACGTCTCCCTCTGGTTCCTGATCGCTATGGTGGTGACCGTCGCCGTGGTCTACATATTGAACAACCTCGCTGTTCCGGTCAGCCTTTTCAAGTCCTACTCGGCCTACGCCGGGGTCAACGACGCCAACGTGCAGTGGTGGTTCGGCCACAACGCGGTGGGATCCGTCCTGACGTTCCCGATCCTGGCCATGTTCTACTATTTCCTTCCCAAGTCGACCGGCGTGCCGATATACAGCCACAGGCTCTCGATCATAGCCTTCTGGTCCGTCGTGTTCGGCTACCTCTGGACCGGTGCGCACCACCTCATGTTCACCCCGGTGCCCGAATGGATACAGACCGTCGCGCTGGCCTTCAGCATTTTCCTGATAGCGCCTTCATGGGGGTCGGTCATAAACGGCTACTACACGATGAACGGGAACTGGGAGCAGGTTAAGAACAATTACCTGACGAAGTTCTTCCTCCTGGGAATCACGTTCTACGGCCTGCAGACTATCCAGGGGCCGACGCAGGCGCTCCGGTCGCTCACCGGCCTCTTCCACTACACCGAGTGGGTGGTGGGCCACGTGCACATGGGGACGATGGGATGGGTGACCATGATCATCTCCGCATCGATGTATTACATGGTCGTGAAGCTCTCGGGAAGGGAGATCCACAGCGAGAAGCTTGCGGGCGTCCACTTCTGGCTCATCCTCGTCGGGCAGCTGATGTTCACAGTGACGCTCTGGATCGCCGGAATCGCGCAGGGAGCGATGTGGAAGGCGACCAACGCCGACGGATCCCTCGCCTACACATTCCTGGATTCGGTCGCGGCCATGTACCCCTACTGGCAGATCCGATTCGCAGGCGGAGTGCTCTATTTCCTTGGCATCCTCGTCTTCGCCTACAATCTCGCGATGACGGCCCGCCCGAAAACCGCGGCGGTGTGAGGAGGGACCGATGAGCATCTACGAAAAGCCCGTGCTCTTCGCAGTCGCGGCGGCTGCCGTCATATCCGTGGGGACGCTCGTCACCACCTTCATCCCGCTCTTCATGCCCTCCACGCAGCCGGTAAGCCCCGCCATCAGGCCGTACAATGCGGTCGAGCTCGAAGGCAGGGACATCTACATACGGGAGGGATGCAACAACTGCCACACCCAGACGGTAAGGCCTCTGCGGACGGAAGTGGCGCGCTACGGCGAATACTCCAAGCCCGAGGAGTTCGCGTATGACCGTCCGTTTCTATGGGGGTCGCGACGGACCGGGCCGGACCTGGCGCGCGTCGGGGGCAAGTACCCGGACTCCTGGCATTACCAGCACACGGCGGATCCGCAGGGCATGTTCGAGAAATCGAACATGCCCCCCTACGCGTGGCTGGCAGGGCGCAGGATGGACACCTCCCTTACCGCCAGGAAAGCCGCCGTCCTCGGATACGGTTACGGAGCGGACGAGGTCGGCCGGCAGGTCGACGCCTTCCGGGCGACGGTAACCGCGCCGGGTTATCCGTCGGCCCAGGCGCGCTCGCGCGTGACGCTCGAATCGCTACGGACGGAAATCACCGAGATGGACGCCCTTGTCGCCTACCTGCAGAAGATGGGGCGCGACCTGAAGGAATTCCGGAACAAGGGCATGGCCATGGTGCAAACCGCCGAGGCCGCGGAGGCCAGGAACCCGTACGCCGGCAGCGAGAAAGCGGAGGAGGAAGGCGAGGCGGTCTTCAAGGCAAACTGCCGGTCGTGCCACGGCGAGAAGGGAAAGGGAGGCTTCGGACCGAGCCTGGAAGGAAAGAAGTGGAAATACGGCGGGACGGACGCAGCCTTGCACGCCACCATATCCGGCGGGAGGCCGGGCGGAATGCCGGCCTTCGAGGCGCAGCTGGGGAAAGACCGGATCTGGAAGGTCATCACGTACCTGAGAACGCTCGGCAAGCGATGACAGGGAGCGGTTGGACATACCTGCTGTTCACCGTGGCGCTTTGCGCCGTATTCGCCGGGATCGTCGCGTACTATTACGGCCGGCGGCGGCGCGATCGCGTTGAAGCGCCCAAGTACAGGATGCTCGAGGACGACAACGAGAGGTGACGGCCATGGAGAAACCGGAAAAGGGAATGGATCTGCACAACAAGGTCCCGCGCGGCTATCTCCTGTTTTTCTTCTGCCTGGTCGCCTGGGGAATCTATTACATCGCGGCCTACACGCCGGAGTTCAGCGGATGGTCCCAGTACAAGGTGCTGCAAAAGGAAGCGGAAGCCGACAGGAAGCTTGCCGCTGCCGCGGCGTCCCTCGATGAGAATCCTTACGAGCGTGACGCCAAGGCGGTGGCCGAAGGCCAGGGAATTTACCGGGAGCGCTGCGCGGATTGCCACGGCGCGTCGTTGAAGGGCGACGTCGGTCCCGACCTTACAGGGCACTTCAAGTACGGGGAGACGGACGGCCGCAAGTACGAGTCGATCGCGAAGGGCCGCCCCGGCGGAATGCCGGCGTTCGGGGAACAGCTCGGACGTGACCGGATCTGGAAGGTCCTCGCATACGTCGACTCGGTCAGGGAGTACGGCGCGAAGCCGTAACCGGCATGTGGAAACGGAAGCGGCGGATCGCTGCCCTGGTCCAGGGAGCGACGCTCCTATCCCTGCCTTTCCTTACGAAAGGCGGGGAAAGCGCGCTGCGCTTCGACATACCCGGCATGAAGCTTCTCTTCTTGGGGAAGGCACTCCCGATCAGCGAGTTCCACCTCGTCCTGCTGGGAACTTTGGCCATCCTGCTTCTCACTATCGCCGTGACGGTGGTGTTCGGAAGGATCTGGTGCGGCTGGCTGTGCCCCCAGACGGTCATTCCCATGCTCGCCTCCTGGGCGTCTTCGGCATTCCCTGCGCGGTGGCGCAGAGCGGGAACGACGCTGTTCCTTTTCCTCCTCTCAGGGGTAATCTCCTTTTCCCTCATCGCCTATTTCGTGCCGCCGGCGGAAGTCGCGGGGCTTCTTTTCCGGTCCCGCATGGTCACCGGATTCCTTCTCGCCCAGTGGGCGGTCATCTTCGCCATGCTCGCATTCATCGGGCCCGCGTTCTGCCGCACAGTCTGCCCGTACTCGATGCTCCAGAACATCCTTTTCGACGGAAATACGCTTACCATCGCCTTCGACCGTTCCCGCAAGGAGGAGTGCCTGCGGTGCGACATGTGCGTGAAGGCATGCCCGGTGGGGATCGACATAAAGGAGGGAGCACAGCGGGAGTGCACTGCCTGCGCTGAATGCATCGACGCCTGCGTCGCCGCCACGGGACAGAAGGGAATATCCCCGTTCGTGGGTTACGGCGGAACGATCCTGCGGCCAAAGGCGGCATTATTGGGCGGCGCGAGCGCGGCCGCGGTCATGGCGTTCCTGTTTCTCCTTTACACCAGGCCTGCGGTGGCGCTTCTCGTCCAATGGGAGGCAAAAGTCCCGGAAGCGAACGCCAACAGCTACCGGTATACGGTCCGCAACGACGTCGGCAAGCCGCTCGCTCTCGCTCTGCGGCTCGACGGAGGGGGAACGATTTACGGGGACAAGGACATACTGGTAGGCCCGCACGCGCGGAAGACCGGCACCGTGATAGTCCGACAGGAAGGGAGCGTGGAGAGCAGCGTCACCTTCGTGGCGGAAGGAAACGGGATCTCGCTCCGCCGGAAGGCAGGGTTCCCATGAAAGCGCTCGCGGCCGGGCTCCTCGCGGGGTTCGCGGTGCTCCTGGGGGTTTCCGTCTATATCGCGGAGAGCATGAACGACGGAACTGTCGAGGAGAACTACTACGGCAAGTCGCTCGACTTCTTCCGGGCCGGGGATCCCGCCGGGGGAACCGAAGGACCGTTCGTTGCGGTCGCCGGGGATCAGAAGATCCTCCTCGACATAGCGCCAAAACCCGTAAAGGCCATGAGGGAACTTACCTTCTCGGTGGAGGTCCCGGGCTACGGCGGCGCCGGCAATCCGTGGATCGATCTCGGAATGGCGGGGATGCGAATGCCTCCCAACCGCATAGACCTTCGGAAGGAAAGCGACGGACGCTACCGCGGAAAAGGGGTCGTTGTGAAATGCCCCAGCGGAATGCGAACCTGGATTGCGGCCGTTAACCTTCCGGGAAAAGGAAAGGCGCTTGTCACCTTCGATGTCGCCGAATGAATCCGTCTATCTTGTACTGTTGGCCTCCGGACTGCTGGGCGGTTTCGGCCACTGCGCCGGCATGTGCGGCCCGGTCGTCGCGACCCTGTCGATCACGCTGGGCGAAAAGCGCCAGTTGACGCCCCACCTTCTGTACAACCTTGGAAGGATAACCACCTACAGCCTCGTCGGTGGAGCCGCGGGGCTTGCCGGCTCTTTCCTGGCCGTTGCGTCGGGCCTTGCCCCGTTCCAGAAGGCGGTCGCCGTCGGGGCGGGGATGCTGGTCGTCCTCCTGGGTCTGGCGCTGGGCGGGTGGCTGCCGCGGTTCGCCCCTTTCCCGGGAACCGGTGATCCCTCACGCCTGCTTTGCCGGATCGCCCGCCGCGCGCAGGAATCCGGCGGCCCCGGCGTTTTCTACCCGC
>DATBLU010000010.1:0-5903 GCA_036555205.1 Candidatus Deferrimicrobiaceae bacterium | reverse complement strand
TTACCGGGACCTTGTCCCGCTTAAGATTCTCGACCACCTGCCGGGTGTAGGGCAGTGCATACTCCTCGTAGTCCCCCGGCGTCAGCACCCCCGCCCATGTGTCGAAGATCTGCACCGCCTGCGCTCCGGCCTCGATCTGGGCGTTCAGGTAGGCGATCACTGTCCTGGCGATCTTGCCCATAAGCGACCGGTATACCTCCGGAGCCTGGTACATAAGGGTCTTGAGCTTGATGAAATTGCGGGAGGTCCCTCCCTCCACGATATAGGAGCACAGGGTGAAGGGAGCTCCGGAGAAGCCGATCAGCGGGACCTTCCCTTCGAACGCCTTCCGCAGGATCCGGATCGCCTCCATGACGAAGGGGACCTTGTCCGCCGGGTCGGGGATCGAAAGGGCGTCGACGTCCGCCTGCCCGCGGATTTCCTTGCCCAGGACGGGCCCCTTCCCGTCGTGGAACTCGAGCGGAACGCCCATGGCCTCCACCGGTATCAGGATGTCTGAGAACAGGATCGCCGCGTCCACGCCCAGCCGCTCCACCGGCTGGATCGTCACTTGAGCCGCCAGCTCCGGGGTCTTGCACATCGTCAGGAAGGAGTTATTCCCGCGGACCTTCTGGTATTCGGGGAGATATCTTCCGGCCTGGCGCATGATCCACACGGGGGTGACATCCACCGGCTCCCGCCGGCAGGCCTTCAGGAATCGATAGTCGCCCATTTCCACCTCGAAAAGTTAGGGACGTTCTTAAACTTTTTAATCGGGGGGACGCTCAAAATAACTTTAGCTGAAGTTCGGGGACGTTCTTGAACTTTCGCCGAAAAGCTTCCTTGGAAAGTTCAAGAACGTCCCCCAGCTAAAGTTATTTTGAATATTCATTAAAAAGTTCAAGAACGTCCCCAGGAAGCTATTTGTTCTCCGCCGGCTGTTTCCCCGCCTGGACCGCCTTATCGAGCCGCTTCCTCGTCTTCAGCGGGACGTAGGAGCAGAACGGCTCCTCCTCGAGGTAGTCTTCGAGAACCGCGTCCGCCCTGGCGCGGCAGCCGCCGCACACGTTCAGGTATTCGCACTCCCCGCAACGCCCTTTGTATTTCTCGAACGCGCGGAGCGACTCGAACAGCTCGGAATGGTACCAGATGTCCTTGAAAGACTGCTTCTTGACGTTGCCCGCGACCACCGGGAAGTAGGAGCAGGGCTGTACGTTCCCCTTCGAGTCTATGAAGGCGATCGTCTGCGCGCAGATGCACCCCTTGCCGCCGCCGGTAGAGAAGGTGAGCGACCGGCGCTGGAACTTGTGGCCCTCCTCCTTCGCCTTCTGCAGGACCACCCGGTAATAGTGCGGGGCGCAGGTCGGCCGGACAAGCATGTCGGCCTCCTGCTTCTCCATCCGGTAGTGCCACTCCAGGATCTCCTCGTAGTCCTCCTTGCTGATCAGTTCGTCCAGGATCTCCTTGCCGCGGCCCGTGGGAACGATCATGAACATGTACCAGGCGTGCGCGCCGATCTCCTTCGCCAGCCGGTAGGTGTTGGGGATGTCGTGCTGGTTCCGCTTGGCGAACGAGGAGTTGACGATGAACTGGATGCCGTTTCGCCTGAAAGTCTCCGCCGCGCGGAGCGTCCCGTCGAAAGCGCCCGGCTGTTTCCGGAAGTCGTCGTGGATCGCGGCGGTCGATCCGTCCAGCGACAGCGACACGATCCTGATCCCGCTCTCCTTCATTTTCGCGCAGACCTCGTCCGTGACGAGCGTCCCGTTCGTCGCGATGCACATGCGCAGGCCCTTTTCGGTCCCGTACTTCGCGATCTCGAACAGGTCCTTCCGAAGAAGCGGCTCGCCGCCGGAAAGGACCAGCACCGGGCTGCAAAAAGACGTGATGTCGTCGATGAGCTTCCTAGCCTCATCCGTCGTGAAATCGGTGTCGTGGGAGACCATCGAGGAGGAGGCCCTGCAGTGGATGCAGTTCAGGTTGCAGCGCCCGGTGACCTCCCAGGCGATCCATTTAGGTATGAATTCTTCCTTGGCCAACAAGATCCCTTTCCATGCGCGGATGCGGGATGGATTGTCCCCGCCAGGCAATCTTATGATTATAAACGATGCGCCCGCCGCGGGACACGGAATTCCCGAATTTGCAGGTCACTTGGCCATTTCAGCGTATTTCTTCGCGTTCTGCAGGTCCCCGATCGCCTCGTACGATTTCGACATGTAGGCCGCCGCCTGTTTCGAAGGCAGAAGGTCCATGCTGCGCGACAGCTCCGGGATCGCTCCGCGGTAATCCTTTTCCTGGTAGCGCAGCGCGCCCATCAGGAAATGCGGCTCGAAAAATTCGTCGTCCAGCTGGATCGCCCTTCGCAACGATGCATCGGCAGCGGCGAAGTTATTCTGAATCAAATGGACCCGGCCCGCGGAGGAGTGGAACGGCGCTTGGGAAGGATCCCGGGAGATAGCTTCCCGGTATTTGTCGAGCGCCTCTGGGTATCGTTTTTCCTTGAGAAGGCCGTCCCCCTTGTCGGAGATGTCGTATGCCTTCTGCACTTCCCGCAGCCGCGCGGTCTTCTGCAGGAAGACCGTCTCGTTGAAGGTGTAATTCGGATTGCGCACCGTGTCCGGATACCGCTGGGCGATCAATGTCCGGGCGTTTTCCAGCCGCTCCCTGGAAAACGGGTGGGTGCGGAAGAGCCCCTCCACGAACATCGGATTTTTCCCTCCCTCCAGCTGCGTGTAGAAGTATTCCTGAAGCCTTATCGCCCCTTCCGGGGTGTAACCCGCTTTGACCATGTAGTCTATCCCCAGCCAGTCCGCCTCCCGTTCCTGGTCCCGGGAGAAGCCGTTCTCCACGAGCGATGCCGTGATGCTCGAGATCTGCATCACGCCCGTCTTCCCGCCAGCGGCGACCGAGACGCCGGCGAGCAGCAGGTTGGCGGCCATCGCCCGCTGGTACCCGGCGAGGGAATGCTTGGCGGTCACGTGCCCCGTTTCATGGCCCAGGACCGCCGCCAGCTCCGCCTCGCTTTTCAGGTTCACCAGCAGCCCGCGGTTGATCACGATGTAGCCGCCGGGGAGCGCGAAGGCATTGGGCACCGAGGAGTTCAGGACCCTGTATCGGTAGCCCAGATTCGGGCGGTGGGAAACGCGGGCGATCCGCGTGCCGACGCCCTGGACGTAGTCCTCCAGCGGCTTGTCCCTGTAGAAGCCGCCCTGCTGCTGGACGGCGGGGACGTACGCCTTGGCTCCCAGCGCCGCTTCCTCCTCCTCCGAGAAGGAGACGAGGGCAAGCTCGGACCTGCCGGTCACGGGATTGACGGCGCAGCTGTAAGCGAACACCGCCAGGACGGCGATCATGGAAAGGGACAAGGCAAGGGCGGCATTCGGCCGGGAGTTCATATGACGGAGCCCCTTATTGTCGAATTATAATGATTATTCCACATTCCAGCCTTCCTTTGACGGCCCAGGTTCCGGGGAGCATCCGCATCACGGATTTCCGAGGTCCGGTATCTGGTATAAGGTATGAGAAAGAAAAGGCGCAAAGGGGGGAGCCGATGGCGCGGAAGCGGAGAAAACGGTGGCATCCCCCGGGGACCCCTCCCGGAACCCTTGCCGCCCACCCCGAGGCAGGCAGCAGGCCGGTCCGGATAACCCTTTTCCGATACGACGCGACCGCCCTCGAGGAGCGCGTCCTGCGCGAGGAAGATATAGCCTCGCTCTGCGTCCCCGAAAGCGGGGTCTTGTGGCTCGACGTCTGCGGGCTGTCCGATCCTCGCGTCATCCGGGCGGTCGGAGAGCGTTTCGGCTTTCACCCCCTTGCCCTGGAGGACGTTCTCAACGTTCCACAGCGCCCTAAAGTCGAGCGGTTCGAGGAGCATCTGCTTATCGTCCTGCGAGAGGTCCGATACCCGGAACCGCCGGAGCAGGTGAGCCTGTTCCTCGGCGACCGGGTCGTGGTGTCGTTCCAGGAGCGGCCCGGCGACGCTTTCGACCCCGTCAGGGAGCGCCTGAGGCAGGCGAAGGGACAGATACGGAACCAGGGGGCGGATTTCCTTGCGTACTCAGTCTGCGACGCGGTCATCGACGCCTTTTTCCCGACGCTCGAGAAGCTGGGCGACGAGGTGGAGGAGCTGGAGGAGAGGCTTATCGCCTCTCCCTCCCCCGACAGGTTCCATGATATCCGTCGGTCAAAGCAGCGGCTGCTCGACGTCCGCCGCGCAGTGTGGCCCGCCCGAGATGCGATGAACGAGCTGCTCCGGGAGGAGTCTTCCCTTATCAGTCCCGGGACGAAGCCGTACCTGCGGGACTGCTACGACCACACGGTCCAGCTCATGGACATGGTGGAGACGTTCCGCGAAATGGCCGCGGGCCTGGTCGACGAGTACATGTCCTCGATGTCGAACCGCATGAACGAGATCATGAAGGTGCTCACCGTGATCGCGACGATATTCATCCCCCTTACCTTCCTGGTTGGTGTGTACGGCATGAACTTCAATACCCAGGCCTCCCCCTACAACATGCCGGAGCTCGGATGGCGGTACGGCTATCCGGCCGTCCTGTTGGTCATGGCCGCGATCGCCGCGGGCATGCTGTATTACTTCAAGCGGAAGAAGTGGTTCTGACCTGATCCAGGTCAAGGCGCAGCGGGGAGGAAGCGTGGGATAAGCGCAGGGAACGGCACCCGCAAGGAGGCAACGCCATGAGCGCACCCGTTTTCGCCCGTCCGAAGGAAAAGGTCGAGTTCGATCCCAACCGGTTCGCGGCCCGCCCGCTTTACGAATGCCCCGAGATGAAGGTGATCCAGGCGGCTTTCCGCGCCGGCCAGTTCATCCCCGTGCACACCCCCGATGTCCACGTCGTCATTTACATCCTTTCCGGAGAGGGCGAGGTCGTCGCCGGGGAGAAGCGGCAGCGGGTCAAGGAGGGCGACCTGGTGGTCGTCCCCCGCAAGGTGAAGCGCGGGGTGAAGGCGAAGACCGACATGGTCATTCTTCACGTCGTTTCGCCTCCGCCGACGCAGGCCGATCACGGCGACATGGCGGCGCGTATCGCCAGGGGAGATTTCGAGCTGCCCGCCTGAGATCCCGCTCTTGGCGGGGGGTGGGGCAGCGGATCCGACGTTGGCATGCCATGTATTGATCTATGTCAATGTATGGATATGACCGCCGGGGGAGAATGGCGCCATGGAAACCATCACCTGTCATCCGCGAATGCGCGACAAGGAGGGGAACATGAAGCTCAAGTCGGGAATCGGAATCATGGCGGCGGTCATCATCCTTTTAATGGGAACGGCGGGGAGCGCCCTGGCGCACTGCGATACGCTGGACGGGCCGGTGATAAACCTGGCACGCCAGGCGCTGGCGAAGGGGGACGTTAAAATCGTTCTGCCTTGGGTCGATGCGGCCAAGGAGGCGGAGCTCCGCAAGGCATTCGACCTCGCCGTGGCGGTCAGGGGAAAGGGAGAGAAGGAGAGGGAGCTCGCGGACATGTACTTCTTCGAGACGCTTGTGCGCATTCACCGGGAAGGCGAGGGGGCTCCTTACACGGGACTCAAACCCGCCGGGCTCGATCTGGGCCCGGCCATTCCCGCGGCGGACAAGGCCCTGGAATCCGGCAACCCGGGTCCGCTGCTGAAGCTCATGAACGAGAAGATCCACGAGGGAATCCACAAGTACTACATGGAAGCCAGGGAGAGGAAGGCGCACGCGGGAGAAAGCGTCGAGGCGGGGCGCGCCTACGTTCAGGCCTACGTTCCGTACCTGCACTTCGTCGAGCGGCTGTACGCGGACGCGACGACTCCTATCGCGCACGGCTCCGGCGAAGGGACGCATCCTGCGTCCGGCCACCCCGAGCCGGCGGCTCCGGCGGCGGAGCACAAGCACTAGGATTCGACGCGCGAGGGGGAGGGGACACGGCTCCCTTCCCCCGCAC
>DATBLU010000346.1:0-7758 GCA_036555205.1 Candidatus Deferrimicrobiaceae bacterium | reverse complement strand
TCCCTCCCTGTCATCGTTTTGCCTGCCCACGGGGCAGCAGCTCAGGCAATTGAAGCAAAAATATTGGAACCCGATGAATCCGGCCTGGTACATGGCCCAGAAGGATTCGTCCTTCAGCATGTCCTTCCGCTCCTGCGGCGAGGCCCCGGCGTAGCCGCTCCAGAAACGTATGACCGTTCCCAGGCCGTACGGCTGACTTTTTTTCAGGCACTTAAGCACATCGGTCTTGCCTGGATCGTCCAGGGCGGCACCGGGGCAGCTTCGCACGCATAGACCGCAGTCGGTGCAGGAGGCGCTTTCGACCGGGGGGTCGGGAGGAAGATCGAGGTCGGAAACGACCGCCGTGAACACCACGCGGCTCCCGAACCTTGGGTGCACGACTAGGTTGTGCCGCCCGAAGGTGCCCAGGCCGGCCGCGACTGCGGCGTGCCGGAGCGAAAAATCCCCCACGGTCCCCTTCGTCCGGCGGCTCATCTCCATGGGGTATGATGCAGGTACGCTCATCGCCCTTGCGCCGTGTTTCCGCTCCAGGAACCTGGTCAGTTTGTAGTTGCAGGAGCGGGAGAACTCCATCAAATCTAGCCTCCCGTTCATCGCGATCTGCGGGCTGGGGCTCTCGCAGCTGGACATTTCCCTGTAAGCCATCACCACGAAGGATTTCGCCCTTGGGAAAACCGCCTCGATCGACGGGGAGGTGGAGCTCCGGTAGGCGGAAACGGATCCGAATCCCGCGTCGTCCGCCCCCAGGTCCAATACGAACTCGCGGATAGCCTCTTTCATGTTTTTAGTGCCTCCTTTGCCGTTATTACAGGGATTTCACGCTTTAAGGTGGTCCAGGTACGATCTAAGCTGCATGACGGTCTCGCGAAGAATCCGCGGGTCCCGGCTCGCCGAATAAAGGGCGGCGGCTCCGTTTACGGAGACCACGACGAAATCGGCAATCCCCTTGAGATCCAGGCCGGGCCGCAGCATCCCTTTCCGGTCCGCCTCCGCAAGCCAGGAGGCAAGCAGCCGGGAAAAATCTTCGAGTCCTCGCAGGATCCGGCCGCTCAACGGTGCGGATTGCCCGGAAAGCTCCACAAGGTTGTTGAAGAAGAAGCATCCGCCGTCGAATACGCCCGATCCGATATAGTCCTGCAGATCGTTTTCAATGGTTTTCGCAAGCCGCTCGATCGGATCGTCAATCTCCCGGATCCCCTTGAAGACGATCCCTTTCCAGATTTCCACCGCCTTGTCGTAGGCGGCCGTCCAGAGATCTTCCTTGCTGGCGAAATGGCCGTAGAATCCACCCTTTGTGAGCCCCGTGGCCTCCAGGATGTCGTTTATCGAGGCGTTGTAATATCCCTTGACGGAAAAAATCTGGAGGGATTTGTCTATGACGCTCTGCCGTGTCAGGCTTCCTTTGTTGCTCATTTCTCCCCGCGGCGCAAGATAATACCGACCGGTCTGTTTGTAACATCCCTGCTTTTTGTCGTCAAGTTAAAAGTCGGCGCGGTGATGGGAAGGCGCCGGGCCGCCGGGTTGGTTTTCCCGGGCCCAAAAGGCCGGGACAGGGAGAATCACTGGCCCCCGGCCGGCTCGGCGCCGATCGTCATGCCAATAACTTCATCAGGTCCTTGACGGAGATCCCGTCCAGGTGCCTGACCGCGGACACTATCTCCTCGCGGCGAAACGCGTCAGCCGCATCCTCCGCCAGGCTGTGGAACTTCTCCTCCACCTTTGCCCACGACATCGGTCGGGTGTGGAACCCCTCGTAGTCCGACTTTTCCTTCCCGAGACTGCGGCCGTCCTTCAACCAGACCGTGATCCGGCAGGCGTGCTCGTCCGGGAACCGGCGGGAGAAGCCCGGATCGGGAACCACATCGACGCGGCGCAGCAGCGACTGCACGTCGCTCCTTGTGATCCGTTCCGGTTCGTACTGCCCGGGCATCACGTTCCCGTCGAGCGCGGCGACGGCGACCATGTACTGCAGGCTGTGGTCGGCTTCTTCCTTCGTGCGGACTATCGTCTTGTCCCCCTCGACGCCGCCGCCGATTATGAGGTGCGCGACGTCGAAGATGTCGATCCTTATCCGGTCGATCTCGCCTCCCGAAAAACCGTTCTCCCGCATCAGCTCGAGCATCCCCTCGATCGCAGACTGGGAGTGGATCTCCGCGTTGTACTTCTTGATGATCGTTCGCGTGACCCGTTCCAGGTTCTCCCTGTTCCAGTCGATCTCGAAATCACCGGAGATCGTCTGGCACCAGCCCTTGTTCCCCTCGAACACTTCACGGGGTCCCGTTATGCCTCGCATCGCCAGGAACGCCGCCCGCAACGCGTCGAAGGCCGTGTTCGGATAGGCAAGCCCCTTCCAGTGGGACAGCGCACCCGTGCGTGTGACGCGAAGGGCGTTATTGGCGGTGCCGGAGATCCCGAGGGCGTTGGCGATCTGAAGCGCGGAGAGCTCGAGCGCCTTCGCCGCTCCGGCGGCGGCGGCAAACGCCCCCTGGGTAGTGTGGTCGAAGCCCCGCGCGCGCACCGGCGCGACGTCGCTCAGGCGGCATTGCACCTGGTATGCGACCGCGAGCGCGGTCATGAACTGCCTCCCCGACGCGAGGGAGTACTCGGAGGCCGCCAGGACCGCCCCGATGTTGTCGCTGGGGTGGCACGTCTCGCCCTTTGCCAGGTAGCTGTCGTTGAAATCGAGGTACCGGACCAGCGCTCCGTTGTGGAACGCCGCATGATCGGGAGGCGCGTACCCTCCCCCGATCAGCGTGCATAGCGGATTCCCGCCGAACTCGTCGATGGTTTCACGGATGAGGCGGACCGGAAGGCCTTTAAGCGCGCCCAGAGCGCACCCCAGCGAATCCAGCACCCGGATTTTGAGCGCCTCCCGCGCCGCCGGGGAGATGTCCTCCCAGGCGGCGTGCTCCACGAATGATGCCAGAATCTCCGAGCGGGTCTGATACCGCTCCTCCCCCAGAATCGCAGTCGAAGAGGCGCGCGCCATCGCTCACCTCCTGACCTTGCCGACCGGCTCGACCAGTTTCGGCTTGGCCGGCGCCGCCCTGCGGCCCTTTTCCTTGTAGGTAACGACCCGGCCCCATGTGCTCTTGGTCCCCCAGATCCCGGAGCGCAGGCACTCCAGCTGGACCACCTGCGAATGGTCTACGAAAAGGTTTACTTCGGGCCCGAAGTTCTTTATGTACCACGAGAACACCTCCGGGTCGGCGGCCTCGAACATCACCTTGTCAAGGCCGAGCTCGTTCACGATCTTCGCGACAACGTCGGTGCGCCACGTCCTCACGTTTTCGGTGATCCCTTCGGACTCGATCATGATGAGGTGCGCCCCGGCGGCAAGGTAATTCTTCGCCGCCCGGACGGCCTGCGACGGGTCGGAGGTCCCCTCGGCCTCAAGCTCCGCCACGGAGCTCGCCCCGCCGGCGCCGAACTGGATCCCCACCTCCGGCTTCGGCTTCATGCCGAGCTCCGAAACCTTCATGACGATCGTCATCAGGTCCTCCTGCGGGATCGTGATGAAGCCGCTCGATACTTCCACGATGTCGAACTTGAGCTCCCTGCACTCCTCCAGGTACCGGTCCACCGCGGCTTCTCCGTGCGTGAGCACTCGTTCGATGAACCCCCCGGTCGACACCATGACGTCGTGATCGTGGCAGGTGTCGATAAGTTCCTGCACGGCCATTTTCGGCATAAGACTGAATGAGCCGCCGCTGAACTTGAAAATGTCGATGTATTGCCCCATTGTTTCCAGTATGTCCAGGAGATACCGCTTCCCCACCGGAGCGTAATAGGGCCCCCGCATCTCCGTGATCCCATGCTTTCGGGGCTTTCCCTCCCTGTCGTTGACCGGCAGGAAGTCGAAACTGCGATCGATGCCGCCGCCCATGTTCCATCCCTCCCTTTCCGTATTGATACCGAGCCGGTTTCCGCGATGACGAACGACGCCTCGTCGTTTTCATTAAATAGGATGAATCCATGATGTGGATAGGTGCCGGAACCGGCGCGAAAACGGGCAACGCCATCTTGGAACACGGCATCATTGACCGCGCCGCCGCCTTCATCCGGTATAAGCCGCTTCCGCCGGACGCCGCCTCCCATGAAACAACTTGAGTCTTCGCGCCCTTCCTTTCTCCTAAATAGCGGCACAAGTTAAAGTTAGACGGCCGATTTTCCGATAATAAAACCGATTCGATCAAAGTCTGCCAGGAGGCGCGTCATGATCTTATTTCGCTCCGGGAATCCTGCAGTTATCGAAAATTCCATGAAAAGATCCTTCGCGTGGACCTTCGCCTGCTCGCTGGCGATTCTCCTTCTCGCAGCTACCGCCTGCCGGGGAGACGACCTGGACGCCATCAGGGAACGCGGGGTGCTGAGACACCTCGGGATTCCGTACGCCAACTTCGTCACGGGGGGCGGCGAGGGGATGGACGTAGATCTCGTCCGCCTCTTCGCAAAGGACCTCGGCGTGAGGTACGAATACGTCCCCATCGACTGGAGCGACCTCTTTCCTGCGCTGGTCGGCCATAAAATTCGCGTTAAGGGAAGCGAAGTCGAGTTCCTCGAAAAAACTCCGGTGCGGGGGGATATAGCGGCAAACGGCATTACCATCCTCCCCTGGCGGGAAAAGATCGTGGCGTTTTCAGATCCCGTCTTCCCTACCCAGGTCTGGGTCGTCGCCCGCGCGGATTCCCCCGTCCGGCCGATCCGGCACACCGGAAACCTCGGGAACGATATCTCGGAAGTGAAAAAACTTCTCCCGGGCCGCACCCTTCTCGTGACGCCGGGCACCTGTCTCGATCCATCGCTCTACGGACTGGAGGAGGTCGGCGTGAAAAGTCGTATCTTCCAGGGCCGGCTTGACGACATCGCACCCGCGGTCATCAAGGGGGCCGCGGAGCTGTCCCTCCTCGATGTCCCGGATGCCCTTCTTTCCCTGCAGAAATGGCCCGGGCAGATCAAGGTCATCGGACCGATCAGCGATCGCCAGCAGATGGCCGTCGCCTTTCCGAAGGAGTCCGCCGGGCTCCGCAAGGCGTTCAACGGATTTCTGCGGAAGTGCAAGAACGACGGGACCTACCTGATGCTGATTAAAAAATATTATCCATACGTATTCGATTACTACCCGGAGTTTTTCGCCCGGGTCCGGTAGCGGATGAACGGTAAACGGACGGTGAAATGAGGAAGGATTCCACAAGAATGCGAGCGGGCGCGGGCAGGAGGCCGGGCTGGATCCTGAACTGCCGGAATGCCGCCGCGATCCTGGGGGGGATTCTCCTTGCAGTCTGCGTATTCGGTCTTCTCTATCTGAACTTCCGCGCCTCCATGGACCTTCGCAGGAATCTCATTCACCAGTTCCGGCAGGAAGCGGAACTCAAGGAACATGCCCTCCGGTATTTCTTTTCGGATGCGAAGGGGCGAATCGACCATCTGGTCCGATCCAACGCGGTCGCCGCCTATTTCGAGAGCAAGGCGCTCGGGATGAGCATGGAATACGGGCTGAACCTCATCCTGCCGCCGATCCGGGACCAGTTTCTCGAGGTCAGGCGGAGCCACCTCGCCGACGGGAAGCCCGTCTTCACCAGGATCGTTCTGATCGGCATCGACGGGAGGGTCCTGGTCGACTCAAGCGAAGAGAAGGGCTCGCGGCCGGCTACGCCGTGGAAATCCCTCCTCTCGCCCTCCGGACGCAATGCGACGATCGTGTCTTCGCCCGGTGAAACCGACGTCATGGTCTCGGCCGCCTTCTACCTCGGAAAACGGCACGAGGGGCAGATCGTAGCCTGGATCGACCCCCAGATCATATTCCACACGCTCGGAGATTTCCGGTTGCCCGGAAGAAACGCCTTTCTCATGACGGGATCGCACAAGATCCCTCCCGTGTTCCGGGATCCTTCGTCCACACACCTGCCCGCGCTTCCCGACCCCATTCCCTCCTCCGTGGATCCGTCCGAATTTTCACTGGAGCGGAACGACGGCGCGAAGCAGGCGATGGTCGGGATCCGCCTGCCGGTCGATGGTACGCCGTATTCCTTGGTGCTTATGGCGGATGCGACAAATGTAGTCGGCCGCATAACGCCGCAACACCTCCTGGTCGGCATGAGCCTGGGGGCGGTTTTTGTCCTTGCGGGGTGCGTCGGCCTGTTTTTTCTCACAATGAAGTCTTCGCTATTGAAGGAGCGTCTCGACCAATCCATTCTTCGGGAGGAGGCGCGAAAAGAGAGCGAGGCCCGGTTCCGGGCGCTGATCGAAAACGCGCAGGACGCCATCGTGATCATCGACGATAAAGGGGCGATCCTGTTCGCCAGCCCTTCGGTAGAGCGTGTTGTCGGCTATACCCCCGAGGAATTGTCGGGGAAACCGGTTTTCGACTTGCTGGATCCCGCGGAGTTCGGCAGTTCCCTCTCCCTCCTGTCGAAAGCCATCTCCCACCCGGGCGCGTTTCTTCCAAAACCGAGAGAAGTCAACTTGCGTTACAAGGACGACACCTGGAGGACCGTCGAGTTCGTCGGGCGTAATTTCCTGGCCGATCCCCGGATCGGCGGCATCGTCCTTAACGTACGCGACATCACGGAGCGCAGGAAAGCGGAGAAGGCGCGGACCCTGCTCAGCCGGGCGGTGGAGCAGGCCGCGGAAACAATCGTGATCACCGATACGACGGGAACGATCCAATACGCAAACCCGGCGTTCGAGAGGACTTCCGGTTATACCCCCAGGGAAGCGCTGGGGAAGAATCCGAGAATCCTGAAGAGCGGGACGCACACCGCCGAATTTTACCGCTCCATGTGGGAAACGCTCGCCCGCGGGGAAACCTGGACGGGGAACTTCACCAACCGCCGCAAGGACGGAACCTCCTACGAAGAGGAGGCCGTCATCTCGCCCGTGCGCGACGGCGCGGGGAAGATCGTCAATTACGTGGCCGTCAAAAGGGACATCACCAGCGAAAAACAGATGGAGGAGCAGCTTCTCCAGGCCGTTAAAATGGAAGCGGTGGGGAAGCTTGCCGGCGGAATCGCGCACGACTTCAACAACCTGCTCACTGCAATCAACGGGTACTCCGAACTGTTGATTCAGCAGATGGCGGAGACCGATCCCAAGCGGCAGGAGGTGGAGGAGATCCGGAAAGCCGCGGAGCGGGCTTCGGGACTGACCCGCCAGCTTCTGTCTTTCAGCCGCAAGCAGATCATCAATCCGAAGGTGCTGGACCTTCCCGCGGTTATAGCGAACCTGGACAAGATGCTGCGCAGGGTGATCGGGGAGGACATCGAGCTGGTTGCGGTCCCCGCGGAAGGCCTCTGGAAGATCAAGGTGGATCCCGGGCAGATCGAACAGGTGATTCTCAACCTGGCGGTGAACGCCCGGGATTCGATGCCGGGCGGTGGAAAATTGACCATCGAGACCGCAAACGTGCACCTTGACGAATTCTACGCAAGCAAGCATCAGTCCGTCCGTCCGGGGCCGCACGTGATGCTGGCGGTGTCCGACACCGGATGCGGGATCCCCCGGGAGATCCAGGCAAGGATCTTCGACCCGTTCTTCACGACGAAGGAACCGGGAAAGGGGACGGGACTGGGACTTTCGACGGTTTACGGGATAGTTAAGCAGAACCTGGGGACCATATGGGTGTACAGCGAACCGGGGAATGGAACCACGTTCAAGGTCTACTTTCCACGTGTGGACGATCCCCCGGAATCGGCATCGGCCGTGGAGAGGGTTTCGGAGACGATCGAAACGAGGCGCGGCTTCGAAACGCTCCTGGTG
>DATBLU010000323.1:0-7243 GCA_036555205.1 Candidatus Deferrimicrobiaceae bacterium | reverse complement strand
ATCGCCGCCATTCCCATCCCCATCGTCAGCGCCGGGAGGACGAGATGCATCGCGGTCCCGGACCCGGCCACCGGGAACAGCCCCAGCCGGATGGAGAAGACCAGTATCAACAGCGGCCCCAGCCAGAAATTGGGCATGGAGAGCCCCAGCATCGCGATGAACCCCGACAGATGGTCGAGGAAGGTGTGCTGGCGCATCGCCGAAAGCACGCCAAGAGGGAAGGCGATCAGCACCGCCACGAGGATGGAAGCCGCGGCCAGCAGCAGGGTGGAGGGGAACCGGGATATGATTTCGCGGGCAACGGGCTCGCGGCTGCGGAATGATACGCCCAGGTCGCCGGTCGCCAGGCCCCGGATATATTCGGCGTACTGGGTCGGGACGGGGCGGTCGAGTTTGAGCTCCCGGCGAAGCTCTTCCTTCTGCGCGGCCACCGCGCTTTCGCCCAGCATGATGTCGACGGGGTCGCCCGGAATCAGGTGGATGAGGAGGAAGACGATCGTGACGACGCCGAACGCGACCGGGACGAGCTGCGCCAGGCGGGAGAGCACGTAAGTTCTCACTGCGCGCCTCTCCCCGGGGCGTTCCCGCCCTCCGGTACGATCCGCATCTCTTTTACGGACGTGTAGTCTTCGTCCGGGGTGACCTCGAATCCCGCGAGCCTCCGGTCCCGCAGGAGTATGTTGCGGTTGCACCACAGGGGGACGACAGGCAGGTCCCGCGACAGGATAAGCTGAACCCTGCGATAGATTTCCTTGCGCCTCGGGCGCGAAAGCTCCCGGCGGCCGGCTTCGAGGAGGCGATCGATCTCGGCGTTGGCGTACCGGCCCCGGTTGGCTCCTTCCGGGGGGAACTGGGAAGAGTGGAAAGCGTAGTGGTACACGTCGGGATCGGCGATCCCCACCCAGGTCAGGCTGTAGAGCTGGAAGCTCCCCTTCTTCACGTCGGAGAAGAAGGTGCCCCACTCGAGGGACTGGACCTCCACCGCGATGCCGGCCTGCCGCAGCTGCTCCTGGATGACGGCTGCGATGCGGCGGCGAAGCTCGTTCTGCGAGGTTTTATAGGTCAGCGTGAAGCGGGGCTCCGGGCCGCCGCCGTCCGGATCGCGGTACCCGGCGAGGTCCAGGAGCCGCATCGCCTCCGAGGGGTCGCGCCGAAGCGGGGGGATGCCGCCTGCGTGCGCCCAGAGGCCCGGCGCGAGAATCGAGTCCGCGAGGTCCGCGCGGCCCTTCCATATGGTGCGGACGATCGCCTCGCGGTCGATGGCGAGCGCTATCGCGCGGCGCACCCGCGCATCCGAGAGGATCCTGTCGCCGAGGTTGAATCCGAGGTACGAGACGTTGCTCCCCGGGGCTTCTTCCATCACCAGGTTCGGGTTCGCAAGGGCGGCGGGAAGAAGGTCCGGGTCCACGCCGTTCAGGACGAAGTTGACGCTTCCTTTTTTCAGCTCGAGGAACCGGACGTTGCTGTCGGGAATGAACTTCACGATCACCCTGGCGATCGCGGGAGGGCGGCCGTAATACCCGTCGAAACGGGACAGCGCGGCGGCTTCGTCGGGCCGGAAATCGTCCACCTTGTAGGGACCCGCCCCCGGGACGGGAGCGTATCCGCGCGCCCCGGATCCTGCGGGCACGATCCCGCGCGCCATCCCGACGAGGAACGGGGCGAACGGCTCCTTCAGGCGGAATACGACCGTCCGCGCATCGGGCGTCTCTATCCCTGCGATTTTTTCGTAGGTGGCCCGGTGGGGAGAGCGGTTCACCGGGTCGAGGATCCATTCGAACGTGTAACGGACGTCCGCGGAGGTGACTTCTCGCCCGTCATGGAAGCGCGCACCCTTTCGAAGCCGAAACAGGATCTCCGTCGGCGATCTCTCCTCCCACGTTTCAGCCAGGTCCGGGACGGGATTTCCAGACGCGTCCCGCTTGATCAGGAATGCGTGCGTCATCTGGAGGACCTGTTCGCCGTAGGCGTCCGTCGCCAGCCGGGGGTCGATTCCGGAAGGAGTTCCGGGAAGGGCGATGACCAGGGTCCCCTCGTCGATCGGGAGCTTCGGCGCGCAACCGGCCGGGGCGAGCGGCATCGCCGCGAGCAGGAGCGCGAAGAGCCCGATGCGAGAAGGAATTCTCACGCGCCCATCGTAGCATGCGCCGGAGGGAGGGTCGACCGGCCCGGAGTTGTTCTTGTTACGGGCATGTTCCGTGGTTTAGAATAGCCTGATGCACATCGCCCTGCTGAAGGTAACGACCGCCTTCTACCTGGTCGGCGCCCTCCTTTACCTGTATTTCATCGTCACGCTCAAGGAAAAGAGCGCGAAGCTGGGGAGGATGTTTCTCATTATCGGGGTCGTCCTCCACGCGATCGGCTTCGTGGGGAGATATTTCGCGGCGGGCTACACCCCCATAACCAACCTCTTCGAGTCGCTTTCGTTCTTCGCCATGTCGATCGTGGCGGTGTTCCTGGTCACGGAGCTGCGCTACAAGCTGCGCATCCTTGGATCCTTCATAGCCCCGCTGGCGTTCGCGTTCAGCATCTTTTCGGCTTTCCAGTCGGGGGATGTCGCGAGGCTTGCGCCCGCCCTCAACTCGTACTGGCTCCCGATCCACGTCATGCTCCTTTTCATCGGCGACGCTGTCTTCGCCGTGGCTTTCGGCGCCGGGATCATGTACCTCCTCCAGGAGAAGGAGGTCAAGCGGAAGCGGCTCGGGGCGATCTTCAAGCGGCTCCCCTCCCTCGACGTGCTGGACGAGATCAACTACAGGTGCCTCACTGTGGGATTTCCGCTGTTGACGCTGGGCATAATCACCGGCTCCATATGGGCCGAGTACGCCTGGGGGTCCTACTGGAGCTGGGACCCGAAGGAGACGTGGTCCCTCATCACATGGCTCCTGTACGCGGCCCTGCTGCACGGGCGGTTGACGGTCGGATGGCGCGGGCGGAAGGCGGCTATCCTGGCCATCGTGGGATTCTGCGCCATCCTGTTCACCTTCCTCGGCGTCAACCTGCTCCTGCCCGGCCTCCACTCCTACACCAGCCTCTCCGGGTGAGGGAAGGGTCTTAAGGACTTCCGATGAGCAGCATCGTCATAGTGGGCCTGAACCACCGCACCGCTCCGGTCGAGGTGCGCGAGCGGCTCGCCTTCCCGGCCGACTCGATCGGACGGGCGCTCCGTGGGCTCGTGGAGCTCGAGGAGATAGCCGAGGGGATCATCCTGTCCACCTGCAACCGGGTCGAGGTGTGCGTGCTGGCCGGGGGGGATTCCTACAAGGGGGTGACGGCCGTCAAGGAGTATCTCGCCTCCTATCACGGCATCCCGGGAGACGAGCTGAACGGCTTCCTTTACCACTACGACGGCGAAGCGGCGGTGAAGCATCTTTTCCGCGTGTCCTCCAGCCTCGACTCGATGGTGCTGGGCGAGCCGCAGATCCTGGGGCAGGTGAAGGACGCCTACGGGTTCGCCGCCGAGTTCCGCACGGTCGGGCCGATCCTGGACAAGTTCTATACCAAGGCTTTCTCCGTCGCCAAGAGGGTCCGCACCGAGACGAAGGTGGCAAGCTCGGCGGTGTCGGTTTCCTACGCCGCGGTCGAGCTCGCCAAGAAGATCTTCGGGAGCCTCAAGGACAAGACCGTCATGCTGATAGGGGCGGGGGAGATGTGCGAGCTGGCGGCGCGCCACCTCCTTTCGGCGGGGGTAAAGGGCATCATGGTCACGAACCGGACCTTCGAGCGCGCCGTAAAGCTGGCGGAGGAGTTCAACGGGACGCCGGTCCGGTTCGACGAGCTGGGCACCCACCTCAAGACAGCGGACATCATCCTCTCGTCGACGGGAGCGCCGCATTTCATACTGAAGAAGGAGGACGTGGAGGAAGTCATACGCATCCGGAAGAACCGGCCCATGTTCTTCATCGACATGGCCGTGCCCAGGGACATCGACCCGGACGCCAACCAGATCGACAACGTCTACGTCTACGACATCGACGACCTGAACAACGTGATCGAGACGAACCTGGAAGAGCGCCAGAAGGAGGCGGCCCGCGCGGAAGAGATCGTGGCCGGCGAGGTGCGCAGCTTCTTCCGGTGGCTGGAGTCCCAGCAGGTGACGCCTACCATCGTCATGCTGCGCAGGAAGTTCGAGGAGGTAAAGAACGCGGAGGTGGCCAAGGCGATCGCAATGCTGGGCGCCGAGGACCCCAAGACGAAGAAGGTGGTGGAATCCCTGGCGTCGGCGATACTGAACAAGGTGCTGCACCCCCCGATCACCGCCCTCAAAAAAGACGTCGACGGCCGCGACGTGACCGAACTGGTGGCCACGGTCAGGGAGCTGTTCGACCTTCCGGAGAACGGCGGGAACCAGCCGCCCGCCCCCGATCCGCAGAATGAGAAAGAAGGAGGGTAGATTGGGCAGGGACGGGGTCATCCGCATGGGCAGCCGGGGGAGCAAGCTCGCCCTCTGGCAGGCCGAGTTCGTTCAGTTCGAGGTGGAGCGCATGACCGGCGGCAAGGTGGAGATCGTCAAGATCAAGACCACCGGCGACATGATCCTGGACGTCCCGCTTGCCCGCGTGGGCGGCAAGGGCCTTTTCGTCAAGGAGATAGAGGAGGCGCTGCTGTCGGGGCGCATAGACCTAGCGGTCCATTCCATGAAGGACGTCCCCACGGACCTGCCCCCGGCGCTGGAAATAGTCGCCATCACGAAACGCGAGGATCCGCGGGACGCGTTCATTTCCGACAAGGTGAAGCGGTTCGAGGACCTTCCGAAGGGGGCGCGCGTGGGCACGAGCTCCCTGCGCCGGCAGACGCAGCTTCTGGGCATCCGCCCGGACCTGGTCGTGCTCGACAACCGGGGGAACCTGGACACCCGGATCCGGAAGATGGAAGAGGGGAAGTTCGACGCGATAATCCTGGCCGCTGCGGGTTTGCGGCGGCTGGGCTGGGAGGGCAGGATCACCCAGGTGCTCCCCGAGGAGGTTTCCCTTCCCGCCATCGGGCAGGGGGCGCTTGGAATAGAGATACGGCGGGAGGACGCGGAGACGCGCAACGCCGTGTCGTTCCTGAACGACCGCGACACCTCGCTCTCCGTGCGCGCGGAGCGCGGGTTCCTCAAGCGGCTCGAGGGGGGCTGCCAGGTTCCGATCGCGGCGTACGGAAGGACGAACGGTGATTCGATCGAGATCGACGGGATGGTGGGCCGTCCCGACGGATCGGAAATCGTGCGCGGGAGCGCTCGCGGCGCCGTCGCCGACCCCGAGGGGCTCGGTGTGAAGCTCGCGGAGCAGCTCCTTGCGCGGGGCGCGAAGGAAATTCTCGACGAAGTGTACCGGGCCGCCGGGAAGTAGGCGGGGGCCGGGCTTCGGGCGATGTCGATGCTCGGGAAAAGGGTCCTGGTCACCCGCGGCGAAGGCCAGGCGGAGGAATTCGCCGCGCTGATCCGAATGCGTGGAGGGATCCCCGTCCTTTTCCCTACGGTTCGTCTGGTCCCCCCCGACGATCCCGGTCCGCTGGACGCGGCCCTGGCGCGCCTGTCCTCCTTCGACTGGATCCTGTTCGCCAGCGCCAACGCGGCGAAATTCTTCTGCGCGCGGGCGGCGCAAATGGGCATTGGCGGACCGCCGCAAGGCGTGAGGGTGGCAAGCGTCGGGCCCGGCACTTCCCGGGAGCTGCAAAGGCTGGGATTCCGCGCGGATCTGACGGCCGAACGGCATACGGCGGAGGGGTTGGCGGATGCGCTCCGGCTGCAGGGGTTCTCCGGGAAGAGGTTCCTCCTTCCCCGAGCCCAGGAGGGGCGCGAGTCGCTGACCGAGGAGATCGTCCGCGGAGGGGGGAGCGTGGAAACGGTGGTCGCATACCGGAACGGGCTTCCGGAGCGGGACGAGCGCGCGGCGCGCGACATCGTGGAAAAACCTCCCGACGTCTGCACGTTCGCGTCGCCATCCGCGTTCCGCAACTTTTTCCTCCTTCTCGGGGAAGCTCCCGCGGCCAAGGTGCTCTCCGCAAGCAGGATTGCGGTGATCGGCGAAGTGACGGCCCGGGCCGTCGCCGAAAGGAAATTTGCGGTGGACATCATGCCCGAAAAATATACGCTGGACGGGATGGTGGAGGCGATCGCCGCCCGCCTCGCTTCCCGACCCCGTGACGGAGGATCGAGACGATGAACTTCCCCGAATACCGCCCGCGGCGCCTGAGGAAAAACGAGCTGTTCCGCAGGATGATCCGGGAGACGGCGCTTTCGGTCGACGACCTGATCTATCCGCTCTTCGCCGCCGCCGGCAAGAAGATCCGAAGGGAAGTCCCGTCTATGCCCGGCGTCTTCCAGTTGAGCGTCGAGAACCTGGTCAAGGAAGTGAAGGAGGTCCGATCGCTGGGGATTCCGGCGGTGCTTCTTTTCGGCATCCCGGCGAAGAAGGATCCGCTGGGCTCCGACGCCTGCTCCGACGACGGGATCGTCCAGACGGCGGTCCGCGCGATAAAGGACGCCGTCCCGGGGATCCTGGTCATCACCGACGTATGCTTCTGCGAATACACCGACCACGGGCATTGCGGGATCCTCACCGGTGACGGGGACGTGGACAACGACGCCACGCTCGCCATCCTGGCGGAAAGCGCGCTCAGCCACGCCCGGGCCGGCGCGGACATGGTGGCGCCTTCCGACATGATGGACGGGCGCGTGGCGGCCATCCGGGAGGGGCTGGACAAGGAAGGATTCCAGGGGATCCCGATAATGTCTTATGCCGCCAAATACGCCTCCGGCTTCTACGGCCCGTTCCGCGACGCCGCCGGCAGCACGCCCAGGTCCGGCGACCGCCGGTCGTACCAGATGGATCCGCCGAACGCCCGGGAGGCGCTCCGCGAAGTCGCGCTGGACGTCCAGGAGGGGGCGGACATCGTCATGGTCAAGCCTGCCCTGGCCTACCTGGACATCATCCGGCGCGTCAGAGACGAGTTCGACCTCCCGGTGGCGGCGTACAACGTCAGCGGCGAATACTCGCTCATAAAGGCGGGCGCGAAACTGGGATGGATAGACGGGGAGCGCGTGACGATGGAGGTGCTGACGGGCATCAAGCGCGCGGGGGCGGATCTCATCCTCACCTATTCGGCCAAGGAAGCGGCGAGGATCCTGTCCGGATGACCGCCATGGCCGGGGAGACCGGGAGCAGGAGCGCCTACAAGGTGGTTGAGCTGGCCGACGTAACCGACCAGGCGATCGAGGCGGCGCTTAACCGCTGGACCGAGGAAGGATACCGGTTCG
>DATBLU010000315.1:0-1630 GCA_036555205.1 Candidatus Deferrimicrobiaceae bacterium | reverse complement strand
GTCTCGTATTTGGTGTCGTAGAACTTGATCTCGGGCACATAGACGGTCGTGGACGGGTGCGATACTCCCGGTATGACGCGGGACAGGAGCAGGAGGCTCTCCCGCAGGTTGTCGACGATCCTCCCGGGATACGCGAACGATATGTCCCCCGGGGTGACTCCCGGTCCCGGCGGCAGCGTCGGCTCCATCTTGTCGAAGCCCAGCGCGGCGGAGTTGAACGTTTCCGGCTTGGAGCGCCTTCCTGCGGTCAAGTCCCCCCAGCGCTGGACCACAAGGCTGTCCCCTCCGCCCCAGAAGTTCGCGAATTCCATGACCTTCCGCCCCATCTCCGTTGTGTCCTGTAGCGGCTCCGTCATCGATACCGTGTTGAGGATCGCGAAGTTGGTGCAGTTGGTCTTCCGTTTTTTGAGCGCGTCCCCGTTGACCAGCCGGCAACCGTTCCTTATCTCCACGCGCACCCTGCCGCCCGGGTTCGTGCAGAAGGTGCGCGTTCTGTCCCCATGCGTCGGAGTGACGAACAGGAACTTGGGATCGTACAGGACGTGCGTGATCTCGTCGTAGACGGGCAGGGCCACTTCCACCCTGCACCCGATGTCGATCGCCCCCCACCGCGTTTTGACGCCAAGGGAACGCGCGACCTCCCTGAACCAGTACGCCCCTTCCCTCCCCGGCGCGGCTACAAGGTATCGCGACGCGAAGCGCCCTTTGGAAGTAATGATCCTGAACGGTCCGCCGCGGTCCCGCCGGATATCCTCCACCTTCGTCCGAAGCGAGAAAGCCACGCCGTTCCCGGCGATCGATTCTGTCATCCGGGCCACGACCCTGTGCGCCATGTCGGTCCCCATGTGGCGCTGGCGCGCAGGAAGGAGCGTGATGTCCCACTCCCCCTTCGCTGTGGCACGCCGGACCCAGGATACCCTGTCCAGCCACAGGTTGATCCGGTCGGTGTCGACGCCGTAAAGGGTCTTGTCGGCGCCATGCTCCAGAAACGCCTCGTCGATCAGGGCGATCCTCTCTCCTGCTTCCTCCTTCGAAATCCGAAGCTCGTCCAGGTCGAGCCCGATCTGCGGCGAGAGATTGAGCTTCCCGTCGGTCATCGCCCCGGAGCCGCCCGTGCGTCCCTTTTCTTCGAGCACCAGGACGGAAAGCCTGCCGGACAGCGCTTTCGCGGCGAACAGGCCCGCGGGGCCGGCGCCGATGACGATGACGTCCCAGGTTTTAGCGCCTGGAGACACGCGGACCTCCCGAAAGCCGGAAAGGGAGCACGGCGAATCCCTCGGATGCAAGGAGCGCCTCCACTTTTCCCCGCTCTTCCGGGGCGCGAAGAAGGCCGAACGCCACCCCTCCGCCGCCTGCCCCGCACAACTTGACGCCGGTGACGCGTTTCCTGAAATCCCTCGATGCGAACGTCTTCTCCACCCTGTTCGGACAGACCCCGGAAGCCAGGGTTTTCCGGATCCTCCATTCGCGCGCGACGGCGTCTCCCGCAGCGTCGATCCGGCCGTCCCTTACCGCGTCCCACGCGTCGCGCGAGGCGGCCGCGATTCCGCGAAACCTGCGAAGGATCTCCGCGTTCCCTTCCATGGCGCCGCGGATCATCCGCCAGTTGACCTCGGCGGAATGGTGCGCC
>DATBLU010000060.1:0-7112 GCA_036555205.1 Candidatus Deferrimicrobiaceae bacterium | reverse complement strand
TGGTGTACGGGATCGTGAAGAACAGCGGAGGATACATCTGGGTTTACAGCGAGCCCGGGCGGGGCACGAATTTCAAGATCTATCTCCCCAGGGTGGAGGAGAGGCCCGAGTCGATCGCCCTGGCCGCCCCTTCCGGGCGTTTTCGCGGATCGGAGACGGTCCTGCTTGTGGAAGACGACGATACGGTCCGAAAGCTGCTGAGAGAAGTCCTGAGTAGGAGCGGATACAGGGTCCTGGATGCCTGCAACGGGGTGGAGGCCCTTGGGATCTGCGAGCGCTACGGTGAAAGGATCCACCTTATCGTGACGGACATCGTGATGCCGGAGATGAGCGGCGTCGAACTGTCCAGGAGAATTTCCCTGGTTCGGCCGGACATGAAAACGATGTACATATCCGGATATTCCGACAACTCCCTTGCCTACCACGGGATAGTGGAAAGCTGCACCTCGTTCCTGCAGAAGCCGTTTTCGCCGGACGACCTGGGAAGGAAGGTCCGGGAGGCCCTGGACGGCTGAAAGGAGCCGGGATTGGACGGCGTCCCGTTCAGCCGGCCTTCACGGTTCCTATGTAAGGAAGGGTGCGATGCCGGTCCGCATAATCGAGTCCGTACCCCACTACCCATAGATCGGGGATGTCGAACCCAACGTAGTCGATTTCCCAATCCATCCTGAAACTCTCCCGCTTCCTTAAGAAAACGCACGTCTTCAGGGACGCCGGCATGCGCGGCTTCAACGCCTCCATGAGGTATTGAAGCGTGTAGCCGGTGTCGACGATATCGTCGACGATAAGGACGTGTTTTCCCGCGATCTCGGTCCGCAGGTCCATGATAAGGCGCACGGCGCCGGTCGACGTCGTGGACCGTCCGTACGAAGAGACCGCCATGAAGTCGATGGACCGCGGAATCGCAAGCCGGCGGGAAAGATCGGCCAGGAAGATGAAGCAGCCGCGGAGGATGCCCACCAGGAGCAGGTCGTCCACGCCGGCGTAATCCGAGGAGATCGTGCGCGCCATTTCCGCCACGCGCCGCCTGATCGCCTCTTCGGTGATGAGCAGGGCCGGCTCTTCCGGGCTCAACTTACGCCTCTTGCCGTATTTCCGACGGATCGGACAGTGCTACGATAGCATTAAAGGCTTCTTGCCGTAACCCGGCCCGAAAATGGGCGAAGACGTCTGACGGGGAGCGCGCCGGAGATGAACCGTTGCATCGAAGGCAATATCGTCGATGTGATCTCGGGAGAGGTATTCCCGGGGAGGGTCGTCCACAGGGACGGCGTAATTATCGCCGTCGAGCGCATTTCCGGGACGTTTTCGGGATTCCTTCTGCCGGGCTTCATCGATTCCCACATACACGTGGACTCGTCCCTGCTTTGTCCCTCCCGGTTCGCCGAGGCGGTAGTGCCCCACGGTACTACGGCCGTCGTCACGGACCCGCATGAAATCGCCAACGTCCTGGGCCTGCCGGGTATTTCCTACATGCGGCGGGACGCCGCGGGATCTCCCTTGCGGCTCTATTTCACCGCCCCTTCCTGCGTTCCCGCCACCCCGTATGAAACCGCGGGTGCGGAACTGGGGGCAGGGGAGGTCGAGAGCCTCCTGCGGGAGGGGGATGTAGTAGCTTTGGGGGAGGTCATGAACTACCGCGGCGCGGTCTCGCGCGATCCCGCAGTCATGGCGAAGATCCAGGCGGCGCGCAGTGCCGGAAAGCCGATTGATGGCCATTGTCCGCTGCTTGCAGGTGATAATCTGAAGAAATACATTAACCTTGGGATTTCGACCGACCACGAGTGCACAAGCGCAAAGGAGGCCCTGGAGAAGCATTCCCTGGGGATGCGGATAATGGTGCGGCAAGGGTCCGTCGCCAAAAACCTGCCGGCGCTTGTCCCTTTCGCGAAGGAGAACGATTTTTTCCTCGTGTCGGACGACAAGCTTGCTCCCGACCTGCTGCATGGACACCTGGACGGGACGCTTGCCCAGGCGGTGGCGTCAGGGATCGATCCCATCCACGCCGTCAGGGCCGTCACCATCCGTCCGGCGCTGCATTACCGGCTGCCGTTGGGAGCCATCGCAACCGGCCGTGCGGCCGACATCGCCAGGGTGAGGGACATGTCCTCCTTCAAGGTCGAGGAGGTGTACATCGGCGGAACGCTCGCGGCTGCCGGGGGGGCGCCCGCGTTCGAGGCGAGCCCGGTGAAGCTGGCCGGAACGATTTCCGTCGCCCCGAGGCGGGAGACCGACTTTGCCGTTGCGGCGCCCGGCGAAACGGCCGAGGTCCGCGTGATCGTAGCCGTTCGCGACGAGATAGTGACGGAGTGCGAAACCGCCGCGATGCGCGTCGAGGCGGGCCGCGTGGCGCCGGACCCCGGGAGGGACATACTTTCAATCTCCGTGGTGAACCGTTATCGCGACGCCCCGGTCAGCTGCGGCTTCGTAAAGGGTTTCGGGTTCAAATCGGGGGCGATCGCATCGAGCGTGGCCCACGACGCCCACAACATCGTGGTCGTCGGCGCGGACCCGGAGGACATGGCCTGCGCGGTCAATACGGTAATTCGCGAATCGGGAGGTTTCTGCCTTTCGGCGGGAGGTACGCCGGTCTCGCTCCCGCTGGGGATTGCGGGGCTGATGAGCACGGAGTCCCCCCGCGATGTGAGCGCCCGGCTCGAGCTCCTGCAGCGGAGCGCCCGCGACCTGGGCTGCCTTTTGGAATGGCCGTTCATGGCGATGTCTTTCTTGAGCCTATTGGTGATTCCGCGGCTGAAAATCGGCGACCTGGGGATGTACGACGTCGACGCGAGCCGGTTCGTCGAAGCGGTAATCGCGAATCCATCGAGCCGGACCGCGCATTATTCGGGGTAGAGGAGACAAAGCATGCCGGCAGCCGTCATGTTCGCGCTGTTTTGCCTTGCGGCCCAGGCGACCGCGACGCACGCGTCGACGATCGTGGGGATCAGGACCCCGGCGGAGGCGGTCATAGCCGCCGACAGCCTCGGAACGTCGCGAGGGAACCGGATCGAATCGACGCAGCTTGTCTGCAAGATATTCACGGTCAACGGCGCCGGCTTCGCGATAGGCGGGCTTACGAAAGACCTGCCGTGGGAGTTCGATGCGGAGGGTACGGTCTCCGGGATTCTCGGGCGCCGGAGCACAATGTCGGGCGCCGTGAATGACATATCGGAGCGGCTTGCGGGCATGCTCGGTTCATATCTTGGGCGTATGAAGCGGAGGGACCCTTCCCTTTACGCCAAAACGATGAAGGGGGAAGACGGCTTCATCACCTCGGTCCTGTTGGCGTCGTACGAAGACGGTCAGCCCGTCGCGGCCGTAATCGGATTCCGCGGTTCGGAGGATCCGGCCGGCAACGTCAATATAGATTCATCGCGGGCCGCATGCCCGGGGGATTGCCCGAACGGCACGATGTATTTCTTTCTGGGCGAGCGGGGGCCTATCGATCGCCATATCGCCGAGCACGGAAAGGGCGGCCTTCTGCCGGCCGCAACCGGAGCTCCCTTCCTTGTGCAGCTCGTGATCGACGGGGGATCGAAACGCGTAGGCCCGCCCGTCGACGTGCTCGTCATCGACAGGCATGGAGAGTCGTGGCCGGCGCGCAAGCCCGGATGCACGGGCGATCCGGGTCGCCATGACACGGCCGGTCAGTAGCGTCCCCTGAAGCCGGCGGGCGGCTCCGGCTCCACTACCTCCCCTCCGAATCGGTCGGCGACCTGCCGGAAATCATCCTGCGTATCGAGGAAGGCATCGACTACGTCCGGGTCGAAGTGCGTTCCGCGCTCGTCGCGAAGTATGCGCACCGCCTCCTCGTGCGGCAGGGCCGGCTTGTATCCGCGGGCGCTTATGATGGCGTCGTAGGCGTCAGCCACCGACATGAGCCGCCCCGGGATGGGGATCTCGTCCTCCCGCAGGCCGCGGGGGTAGCCGGTCCCGTCCCACCTCTCGTGATGGCTCAGCGCGATCTCGTCGGCCACCTGGAGGAACGAATCCTCGCCGAGGAAGTTTTGCGCCTGCCTTATGGTCTCGGATCCGTAAACGGTGTGTTTCTTCATCTCCTCGAACTCCTCGGAAGTCAGCGGCGAGGGCTTGAGAAGGATGTGGTCGCGCACTCCCACCTTCCCGATATCGTGCAGGGGGGCGAGGCGGAAAAGCAGGTCCACCGCCGCGTCGTCCATATATCCGCTGAAGCGGGGGTGGTTCCGCAGGCGCATCGCGAGGATCCGCATGTAGCGCCGGGTCCGCTGGATGTGGCCGCCGGTCTCGTGGTGGCGGGTTTCGGCAAGCGCGGCGAGGCTCTGGATGACCGCGTCCTGGGTGAGGGCAAGCTTCCGGGTCCGCTCCCTCATTTCCCGGTCGGCCTGATAGTAGCGCAGCGAAGTGAGAAGGGTAAAGACGAGCGCGAGAGTGGCCGCCGGCATGAGCGGCGACAGGAAGACACGGTGCCCGGCAAGGAGCCACCATGCGCCGAGCCAGACGCCGCCGGTGGCGGGAACGACGGCGACCAGGCCCCATAATGCGCGCGCCCGCGCCAGGAGAGCCGTCATCAGGAAGCCGGGGAAGACGACGAGGAAGATCTGGAGTCCCCGCGCCCACCGGGGCTGCGCGATCGGGTCCGCCGCCAGGAGGTTGTCGATGACAGTGGCGTGTATCTCGGCGCCCGGCTGGGCGGCCTCAAGCGGGGTGGTCCTTATCTCGTGGAGCCCCGCGGCCGTCGTTCCCAGGATCGCGATCTTGCCCGAGAGCGCGGCGGGGTCCGCGGTCCCGTCCAGGACGGAAGCCGCGGAGACGTGGGTGAAGACGTTTCGCCGGCCGCGGTAGTTCACCACCAGGTTCCCCCGCCTGTCCAGGGGGATGCTCCTTCCGGAAAGCCGCAGAGCCTCGATCCCCTCCGGACCCGCCTCCAGCACGGCGTCGCCGCCGCGGGCGCGCAGGTAGACCGCCAGGGCAAGGCTCGGGTAGAGCCCCCCCTTGTGGCGTATAACGAGCGGAACGCGGCGCAACATGCCGTCGGCGTCGGGAGTGACGTTGAAAAAGCCCGACGAGCCCGCCGCGCGGGAAAGAACGGGCAGGTTGCAGACTACGCCCGGCGCGTCGAACAGTCCCATGGATTCGTCCGTGCCTCCGTCCGAGCGGATCGCGGCCGGAAGCGGGTGCAGGACGCAGGAACGCCCGCGGGGGGCGCCGAAGTCGAACTGGTACCCGAGAACGGCGGGAACGCCGGAAAGGGCCTGGGCCAGGGCGCGGTCCGTGTCGAGCGCGTCGGACGGGAGCCCCGCAAGGGCAATCCCGGCGCCGAGGTCGCGGCGGATCTCCCCTGAAAGGGAGTTGAGTGACGTCCGGTCCGGCTCGGCGAAGACCATGTCGAGGCCGACCGCCGCGGCTCCCGCTTCCCGGATCTTCAACAGGAGACGGGCAACGCGATAGCGCGGCCACGGCCACTGTCCCATCTTTTCGAGGCTGGCCTCGTCCAGGTCCACTATCGTCACGGCTCCCGTGTTCGCGGGACGGCGTGTGGAGCGCATGAACGAGTCGTAGATCTTCCCGTCCAGGAATACGGCCAAAGGTGGAGGCCACAGGCACAGGGCCCCCATGAGCAGCGTGAGCAGCGCGCCGATGGCGAAGACGGGGATGGAGCGGGTTCTCGCAGGGCGCTGCACCTTATCGCACCGTCACCTCAACGCGGCGGTTCCTGGGCTCGGAAACCTGGTCGCCGGTGGGGATGAGGGGATTGTCCTTTCCGTGGGAGGCGATCTCCAGTATGGACGGATCCAGGCCCTCCGCCGCAAGAATGGCCGCCACCGCCTTGGCGCGCTTGAGGGAGAGCTGGTAGTTGTAAGGCTTGTCGCCGACCGTGTCGGTGTGGCCCACGACGCTTACGTCGACCGGAGCGCGCTCCCTGGTGGCGCGCATCACTTCCTTGAGCCTGGACCGCGATTCGGCGGTAAGCTCGGCGGAGTCGTGCCTGAAATAGAGTATGTACCGGACCGGCGCCTTCGGAAGCGTCTCCAGGGCCGCGCCTACCGCGGCGGTTACCTCCTTCTCGGGCATGACGAACGGCTCCCCGGGGGACGCGCCCGCTTCGACGCTGACCGCCTGGCGGGGCTCCGACAGCGTGCGCTCGCTTCCCGCGCCGGAAACGACGACCGCGCCGGTTTTTCCGTGCTCGTCGGGAAGCAGGACGACGGAGGTCCGGCCCGAAGGCGGGCGCGCCGCCGGCCCCGTTGCGCAGGCTGCGGCAAGCAGCAGGACGCCGGCGAGCAGGACATGCTTCATCTTTTTCCCTCCGGTGACGGCGTGAGGTTTTTTTTTCATTTAATGCGACGCCCCTTCATAAAGTCAAATCGTCTTGCGCGGGAATGCGGCCTTCATCCAGCTCCTGACCGCCTTGATCACGGGACGCTTGTATATGGAATGAAAAAGCTTGTATAGCCGCAGGAAACAATCCTGCTGTTCGAATCTCATCCTTGCGCCCTTGCGGATCTTCGTGAATTCCTCCGCGAAAGTTTTCGCCTTGTCCAGCTGGCGCCTGGCCGTCCGGCCCTCGACGGTCTCTTTAAGGAAAAACGAGATCTCCTCGGACTCGAGAAGCATCCCTATCGCGGACGCTATTTCCCCGGCCCTCTTACGGCTGGCGAAGGGCGGACGCCGCGGCGTGGCGCAGTCGGAGCAGATCCTCAGGGCATGGTAGAAATTGCCGCGGTTGAACGATCCGCCGGCGGCCTCCATCATGTAGGCCAGGGCTGTCATGGTTTCGCGTCGTTTCAGGATGCGCGCGGCCTCGGCCTGTATCGAGGGATCGAAGGATTTGATCGCATGCGCGGCATCCGTCCGCCAGCTTTTCGGGGGGTGAGGGAGAATTTTCTTCGCCAAGGCCCGTTTCCTCCGCAAGATAGTTAATACTAGCCGGAAACGGGTCCGGCCGGAAGGGAGCCTCCCTTCCGGCCGGATATCTGCTTTTCGCCCCCGTGGCGAAGACGGGCCCGGGGGCGGACTGTTTTTCTGGCCTAGCTGACCTTCAAGGTATCGACCAGGGACTTCACGGCCGCGACCGATTTTTCCATCATCGCTTTTTCTTCCGCGTTGAGCGAGAACTCGATTATCTTCTCCAC
>DATBLU010000238.1:0-3034 GCA_036555205.1 Candidatus Deferrimicrobiaceae bacterium | reverse complement strand
CCATCCGTACGCCACCATGTAGTGGGGCCGGCTCCAGACCCACACCCCGAGGTCGACCAGCAGGATCACCGGGACGCCTTCCGAGATGCGCCCGCGCAGGACGGATAGCTCCAGGTCGACGACCTCCGCCGCGAACCCGCGCTTCCGCGCAGCCTCCGCCAGATCCGTGATGAGCGTTCCTCTAAGCCCTTCCGTCCTGGTTTCCCGGACGATCTCCGCCGTTGAAACCTCCCTTCCCAGGAACCGCAGCACCATCGCAAGGGAGGAAGGGCCGCAGGTATCGTCTTCCTGCGGGAGGAAAGGAACGTCCTTTATGACGATCGCCGGCGGGGCGTCCGCCGCCGGTCCGTTGAGATCCCCGGCGGCCGCGCACCCCCCCAGAATGAAAACGGCGCCGCCGATCAGCAGGGCGGCGCCGTGAAGCCGGGTTCCGACCGTCAACGTACGATGATTTCCTTGTTCATCAGCTTGAAGATTATGATTACGAGGATTATCAGGACCGCGACTCCGATCAGCAAGCCCACCCCGTCGTCCGCTCCCGCCGCCACGCGATCGGTCAGCGACGCCAGGCGGTGCAGGTCGCTGTCGCTCATCGCCCGGATCTTGGCGGCCGCCTCCTGCGGCGAAACACCGTAATCCAGCAGTTTCTGCATTACGATTTTCCGCTCCAGGAACGCCTGCATCTTGCCGATGTCCACCGCCCGGAGATCGGTCCCCCCCCCATGGGAGGCGATGACGCCGGCCTCGGCCACTCCACGGAGAGTCCCCAGCGCGCCCATCCACCCCGCCATCATCAACGCCAGCGCGAGAAACCAGCCCGCCTTACGAATAGATGCCATCTCCGCTCCTCCTTCGGAATAATAAAACCCCTTCTTTTTTCGATGCAGATGTATCTTCGCAGAATCGGCCCCTGCCGGTCAACCGCCCGAGACCGCCTACCCGCGATTTTTCCACGACAAGGGGTCCCGTGGCGTCAGAGCACCCGGACCGGAAGGATGATCATCGGCAGTCCCGCGAAAACAAGTTTCTTCTGCGCGAGGAATGCCGTCTGGTTGTGGAGCAGGCGCGTGACGAAGTTCTCCTCCTGGAACACCAGCTGGCCGGAGAAGAACACGACGTTGGGGAAGTCCTTCGCCGTGCCTTCGGCGAGGTGGCCGATGATCTCTATGACTTCCGTCCCCACTTCGCTGCGCGATTCCGCGTAATACCCGTGCCCCTTTACGAACTCCTCGTAATTCTTGAGCTGCTTTTTCAGATCCGCTCCGAGGTGGACCACCTCGTCGGCCCCCTTGAAAACGCTGCTGTCCACTACGCCCGCGGACAGGAAGATGAAGTTCCGGAACGTCCCCGGGAACGAACGGATGACCGAGAAGAACACGTGCATTCCCAGCCCGTTGTAGCCGGACACCATGATGGCGGCCGTAGGGGCGACGCGGCGCAGCATCGGCTCCTGCACGGAAGAGACCGTTACGGGGGGGAGCTGCAGGAGAAGCTCGTCGAGCCTGCGCAAGGCGTTTTGGGCCGTCCGGTAGTGCCGCCGCACCAGGAAGCACAGCGCTATGAACGTCCCCGTGATGAGAAGCGTTATCCACCCTCCCTCGGGGAACTTGACCCACACCGTAAAGCAGAGGATCGAGGCGGTCAGCAGGAAACCGACGCCGTTCATGGTGATCTTGAGCTTCCATGCCTTTTCCTTCCCGCGGTCCTGCCACCAATGTACGACCATCCCGAACTGCGAAAGGCTGAAAGTGAGGAAGACGTTGATCGAGTACATGACGACGAGGTATCGCACGGAGCCGCCGGTTATGAAGAGCATGAGAAACGCCATGACGCCCATGAAATAGACGCCGTACTTCCGCACCAGCCGTTCGGATAGATGAGCGAACCGATGGGGCACGTAGGAGTCGATCGCCATGCTCGAGAGGACCTGGGGCCCGTCGATGAATCCGGTCTGCGCCGCGACGAACAGGAGCGCCGCCTCCGATAGGAGGACGAACGCAACGATCGCGATGCCCGCGTTGCCCGGCCATACGCTCCCCACCAGCGTTTCGAACAGGACGGCGTTGAGCGTCTTCCCCCGGGTAGGCACAACACCGTTGAGGACGTACCCGAGGATGATGCCTCCGGCGATAAAGGAAAGGGAGAGCGCCATGTATAGCATTGCCTTCTTACCTGTGTGGACGCGGGGCTCCCGGAGCGTCGGCATGGAGTTGCTGATGGCCTCGATTCCCGTGTACGTACCGGCGCCCATCGAGTAAGCGCGCATTAGAAGCGCTCCCAGCCCCACCCATCCAAGCTGCTTCGCCGTGGAGGAGAGTTCCGTAGATACCTGGGCGCCCACTGCAGGCAATTCCGGGACGTGCCGCAGGACCGCGTACAAGACGAGAGGGATATGGCTGAGCATGAACGCCATGAATATCGGCGTCAGCGCCGCCACGGACTCCTTCACTCCGCGCAGGTTGAGCCAGAGGAGGAGGAGCAGGACAAACGCTATGAAGCCGAACTTGTATGACTGCCAGTGCAGCGGCAGGAAGCTGAACAGCGCGTCCGCCCCGGAGGCGATGGAGATGGTGATGGTCAGAACGTAGTCGATGACGAGCGCCGACCCGGACACCACGCCTGCCCTCGCTCCCAGGAGCTTGGAAGCGACGATGTACCCGCCGCCTCCCGAGGGGAAAGCCTCTATGATCTGGGCGTAGCTACCCGAGATGATGAAGACCGTCACCACCGTGGCCATGGCGACGAAAATCGCGAGGACCGTGTGGCTTCCGAGGGCGAGAAACGCCTCCTCCGGGCCGTAACAGGAAGAAGAGATCCCATCCGCCCCCAGACCTACGAGTGCGAAAAACGCGATCAGGGAAACCTTGTGGAAAACGTGGGGATCGAAAAGGTCGCGGGGCGCTCCGAAGAGAAACCGCTTGGCCCGCTGGAAAAACGAACCGTTTTCCATTATCGGTACCGGGAAAGCAGTCCCGACAATCGTGCAAGGGCGTCGCCCATCTCGGCGCGGCAGGTGGCCGCGTCCTGCAGGCAT
>DATBLU010000232.1:0-2015 GCA_036555205.1 Candidatus Deferrimicrobiaceae bacterium | reverse complement strand
ATAACGTCCCTGAACCGGTGCTTGCGCACGATGCCGTATATCCCCTTGACCCAGCTGCAGCTGTTCCTGGGGAATCCGTCGGATTCGGCCGCGCGGACGTATTCATCCGGCTCCCTGGCGTTGATGAATCGGTTGTTGAGATCGACCGGGACGTGGCCGCCGGCGAAGAGTATCTCCGACGGGATCGTGGTCGTGAAGCCTACGCGCAGGACTAATCTCCCTTGATGAACAGGAAATAGATCAGGACGACGGCGACAGCCAGGATTCCGCCGACGAATATGAGCAATTCCTTGTCGACGACGCCTCCGCCTGCGCTCGGGCTCGTGTACCGGACGACGGCAAGGACCCCCCCGATCGCAAACATCAGAAGGAGGATCAGCTTCCAGCGAAACAGCGCGGCGATGACGAAAACCACCGCGGCCAGGAAAAGTACCCGGGGATCGGTTGCCAGTTCCATGATCTGCGCGCTCGTCAGGAAGTCGACGATTACCTTCATCGATGCTCCTTTTTAGCAGTGCCGTTGTTGACAAGAATACCATAGCGTCTTAAGTTAGGAAAATCAAAGCGTTAGGAGAATGCGTGGACAGGCCCATCGGCGTGTTCGATTCGGGGGTCGGCGGACTTACCGTTTTAAGGGAGTTGGTGCGGACCCTTCCGGGCGAAAGGTTCTTCTATCTCGGCGATACCGCCAGGGTTCCGTACGGAACCAAATCGAAGGAGACCGTCACCAGATATTCCATCGAAATCGCCAATTTTCTGATCTCGCGGCACGACATAAAACTGCTGGTGGTGGCCTGCAACACGGCGTCCTCCCTGGCTCTCCCGGTGCTTCGCAAGATATACAAGATCCCAGTGGTGGGGATGGTCGATCCGTGCGTGCGGCGCGTGGCTTCCCTCCCCAGGCGGAATGCGATCGGTGTGATCGGTACGTCGGGGACCATACGTTCAGGGGCATATGAGCATGCCCTTCGCGCGGCTCTCCCGGATGCGCGGGTCTTTTGCCAGCCTTGCCCGCTGCTGGTTTCGCTGGCGGAAGAAGGCTGGGGAGAGAAGCCGGTCACCCGTGACGTAATCGCGGAGTACATGGCGCCTTTCATGGATTCTCCGCCCGATGCCCTTATACTGGGCTGCACGCATTATCCCGTCCTCAAGAAGCCGATACGGGATATTCTCGGGGACGGCACGGTGCTCGTCGACTCCGGGGAGGAGGCGGCCCGTGTCGTCGACACGCTGGTCTCGGAGAGCGGGATGAGGAGGGAAGCGGGGCCCGCGGAAACGCGCTTCCTCGTCACGGACGACCCGGAGCGGTTCGCCCGCGTCGGCGAGGCGTTTTTCGGGCGCGCACTCGCGAGCGTGGAAATTGCGGCCCTGTGAGACAATGGACGTTGAGGCGCCCAAGGGGAACGATACATGAAAACGACGCGGGTCCGCATGCTGTCCGGGTTCAACCACAACATCAAGCACAAGGGGAAGACCTACCACATTCAGACCGAGGACGGAGGAAAGGACAACCCGCAGATCGTGACGCACGCCTTCCTGGGCGGGATCATCCTCGACACCGTCCGGCAGCCGTACGACGACCTTCTGAAGCAACAGGACTGGCAGGACGCCTTGAAGGACAGGATGAAGGCGCAGCACCTCGAGGAAATACGCAAGCTTTTTTCAGGAGCGTTCGACACCCGGACGGAGACGCCGTCAGGCGATGATTGAGGCGTTTCGCGTAGGGGCGGTCTCGCGCAACGGGACGCTCTGGGACGGGTTGGACCTTGCGTTCGATGACGGAGAGGTCTGCGTCGTTACAGGTCCGCCTGCCAGCGGAAAAACGCTGCTGCTCAGGATACTGCGAGGGGATCGCAGGCCTGACGCCGGGGATGTGGTCGTGGGCGGGGAATCTCTTTACCGCGGAGATGCCGCTGCCGCCAGGGCCTTCCTTGCCTCTTCGGGCGTGGTTCCGGAATCGTTTCATCCGGGCGGAGGGCATGCCGTGCGGGACCTGTTCCGGCTTTCCTCCGTGG
>DATBLU010000163.1:0-2859 GCA_036555205.1 Candidatus Deferrimicrobiaceae bacterium | reverse complement strand
AGCTCCTCCGGCGGGCAGACGCGGTTTACGAGGCGCAGATCGACGGCGCGGCGGGCGCTCACCTTGCGGGCGGTGTAGAAGAGCTCCTTTGTCGCGGGCAGGCCGATTACATTGACGAACCGCATGAGCCCCGACGGCCGGTAGATTATTCCGAGCCGGGCCGGGGTCATGCCGAAGACCGCCTGGTCCGAGGAAACGCGGATGTCGCATGCGATCGCCAGCTCCAGCCCTCCGCCGAACGCAAAGCCGTTGAGCATCCCGATCACCGGCGCGGGAAACGATTCCACCGCGCGTATCATGTCGTCGAAGGGATTCGAGGATAGCAGCACCTGCGCCTCCCCGGACCCTCCCGCGGGAATCGCAGTGATGTCGTACCCTGCGCAGAACGCTTCGCGTCCCTCGCCCCGCAGGACGACGCACCAAACGTCAGCGGCCGACAGCTCCCCGAAGGCCCGCTTGAGATCGCCCAGCATCTTCAGATTCAATGCGTTTTTTTTCGCCGGGTTCGAGATCGTGACGGTGGCCACCTTCCCGTCCCTGGAAACGATTACCTTCCCTCCCATGATCCCCCGCCCTCCCTTTTCTATCCCGACAGGCGCCCAAGCGTCCATAGGGGCATTCGTATCTTTATAGGGAAAAAAGAGCGGTACCGCAACACGGAGGGGAAGGATCCGGGAACGGAGACGTCGCACATGGAACGTGAAGCGGGAGACGTTGACAACCGCGGCGCCGGTAATTATAATTTCAAAACGTTATTTTATCTTTGCCATCATCCTTGGGAAGGAGGGCCGTCGACATGGCGCAGGAATATCCCAAAGAGGTCAAGGTCAAGGACGGAAGCACGGTGGTGCTGCGCCCCTTCGAGAAGAAGGACAAGGACGCCCTCTTCGCGTTCTTCGCCAAACTTCCCGAATCGGACCGGCTGTTCCTGAAGGACAACGTCTCCGACCCTGCGGTCGTGGAACGTTGGGCGACCGAGCTCAATTACGAGAAGGTATACCCGCTGCTCGCCTGGAAGGGCAGCGACGTGGTCGCGGACGCCACGCTGCACAAGAACCTGGGCGGCTGGATGAAGCACGTGGGCACCATTCGGATCGTGATCGCCCCTGATTACCAGAGAAAGGGATTGGGCAGCATCCTGGCCAACGAGCTGTTCCTCCACGCCCTCAAATCCGGGCTGGAGAAGATCGTGGCGGAGATGATGGAGACGCAGCAGGGGGCCAAGAAAGTCTTCGAGAAGCTGGGATTCAAGCAGGAGGCCATCTTCCACGGGCACGTGCGCGACCAGATCGGGGTCCGCCACGACCTTCTCGTCCTTACCAAGGACCTGGAGGAATTCTGGGCGAACATCCAGACCCACGAGTACTTCTCCTACCCCACTCGCGAAATGGAAGGATAAAGAAGAGGGACGTTCTTAAACTTTTTAATTGATCCGGCCGCGATATTAAAAAGTTTAAGAACGTCCCCGAATTTAGTAAATGGATTCAAGGACGGCCAGGGCGGCCGCAGCCTCGGAAGCAGCCTTGGCGATGGCGCGAGCGGCCGGGGCATCGGGATTCCGGGAGACCAGCGGCCGACCCTCGTCCGAGGCCTCGCGCAGCTCCATCTGCAGGGGCACTTCGCCCAGGAACCGCAGCCCCATCTCCCTGCTGGTCGCTTCCGCGCCGCCGTGGCCGAAGATCTCGCTCCTGCCGGAGCAGTGGGGGCACAGGAAGTAGCTCATGTTCTCGATAACGCCAAGGATAGGGACACCGACCTTCTCGAACATCCGGACCGCCTTCTTCACATCGATCAGCGCAAGGTCCTGCGGCGTCGTCACGACGATCGCCCCCGCGACGGGGGTCATCTGGACGAGGGAAAGCTGCACATCCCCCGTGCCCGGAGGAAGGTCGATTACGAGGTAGTCCAGCTCCCCCCACTTCGTTCCGTGGAGGAATTGCTCGAGCGCCTTCATAAGCATCGGCCCCCGCCAGATGACGGGGGAGTCGTCCTCGAGCATGAACCCGATGGACAGCACCTTCATGCCGTCGCGCTCCGCCGGGATGATCATCCCGTCCTCGCCCGTCAGCTGGTAGCCCTTGAGCGACAGTAGCGTCGGGATCGATGGGCCGTAGATGTCGGCGTCCAGCAGCCCCACGCGGGCTCCTGCCCGCTGCAGCGCCACCGCGATGTTCACGCTCATGGTGGACTTGCCGACCCCTCCCTTTCCCGACGCAACCGCGAGGATGTTACGCACTCCGGGTACGGGGCGCCTCCCCTCCATCGGGTCCTTCGCTGCCCGCACGTCTGCGGAAACGCGTACCTCCACCGAGGAGACCCCTGGGATCGCCTTCACGGTCCCTTCCACCGCCGCCGCGATTTCCGATTTCTTCGGGCAGGCGGGAGTGGTCAGCACGAGATCCAGGGAAACGGCGCCTCCCGACACCGCTACGTTCCGGATCATGTTCAACGTCACCAGATCCTTCCCCAGCTCCGGGTCCATCACTTTGCCCAGCGCCGAAAGGACCTCTTCCGGGGTAACGCCGCCAGCCGCCTGCTTCCGGCCGAAAATGCCCATTCGATTCTCCTTCGCTCCGTATTGTCGCCACCCTACCGCCGCGCGGGGCAAGGCGCCTTGACCCTCATCAAGCGCGGGATTTTTCCTTTGGAGCCGTCCCCACGCTTCGATTATAGTCACAACGATGTCCCCATCCTCCCGGAAACAGATGGGCCGCGCGGCGGCCCTCATGATGGCGTCCGTATTTTTAAGCCGCATAATGGGCTATGCGCGGGACGCAGTAATAGCATACCGCCACGGGGCCACGACCGAGACCGACGCCTACTTCGCCGCGTTCACGATACCCGATTTCCTCAACTACC
>DATBLU010000067.1:0-2028 GCA_036555205.1 Candidatus Deferrimicrobiaceae bacterium | reverse complement strand
CCCGGCGAAAAGCGAGTTTCTCCCACCCGAGGACCTTGCGCGCCTGCGGAACCGCATGGAGGAGCGCAGCGCGTACGCCCAGGCGGCGATGGGGCGGATCGCCATATTCCTCCCGGATTCCTCGCTGCTGGAAAGCATAGTAATGGCGCTCGGCCAGTTCCGCGAGTTCGAGGTGGACAGCGCGTTCTTCGCCCTCAGGCGCAAGGAAGGATTTCCCATCGGGATGTTCGGGAGGATCCGCGTCGGAGAGGGGAACTCGCTCATGCTGTACGCATTCCCGTACCTGCGGTCCGCATCTCCCGTGTGGTACGCCATCGCTCCCCGCCCCGCCGGCATCATCGCCTTCCTGAAGGACGAAGTGTCCAGCTCGCTGGAGGGGCTGCTCGCGGTGTCGGACTATACGCGCGGCGCCGAGGCCAGGGTGGTGCTCGCGGTCATGGGCAAGACCTTCACCAATTTCGGCCTTGGGGAGAACACGCTCAAGCTGTTCCAGAACCGCGTGGAAAAGCTGGGCTGCTCCCTGAAGGTGCAGGAGATGGAGAGGCTGTCCCCCGAGGAGATCCGCGACGCCCTGGCGCGCGTCGTGAAGCAATACCTCGAAGAGGAGACTAAATGATAGACCTGCACGTGCACTCCACGTTCAGCGACGGCGAGCTCATACCCTCCGAGGTGGTTTCGCGCGCGCTTTTCGCCGGTTACACGCATCTCGCGATCACCGATCACGCCGATCCGTCGAACCTCGATTTCGTGCTTGAGCGCATTTCGCATGTCTGCGGGGAGCTGCGAGGAAAAGTTCGCGCAAAGGTCTATCCCGGGGTCGAGATCACGCATGTCCCGCCCGGCATGATCGCCTCGCTGGTGGCCCGGGCGAGGGAGAGGGGGGCGAAGGTCGTCACCGTGCACGGGGAGACCATCGTGGAGCCGGTACCCCGGGGGACCAATATGGCCGCCATCGACGCGGGGGCTGACATCCTGGCGCATCCAGGCCTTATCACGGAGGCGGAGGTCCGGCTTGCCGGGAAGAAAGGGGTCCTGCTGGAAATCACCGCCCGCAAGGGCCATTCGCTGTCCAACGGCCATGTGGCGCGGCTGGCCCTGAAATGCGGCGCCCGCATGGTGTACAATACCGATTCGCATTCGCCGGGCGATTTCACTCCGTGGGAAACCGCGGTGCGGATCATACGCGGCGCGGGCCTGTCCGACCGCGACGCCGCCCGGATGCAGGAAAACGCCAGAAACCTGGTGGAAGGAAAACGATAAACGGGGAGAGTCCATGGCGGAGAAGATCAGGTATACGCGCAAGGATCTTAAAGGACCGGACGAGTTCATCTCGGCCTTCAGCAGGGCGGTCGCATGGGCCAGGGAAAACCGCGCGAAAGTGCTGGCAGCCGCGGGCGTTGTGACGCTGCTGGTCGTGGGAGCCTTAGGCGTACAGGCTTACTTACGCTGGGAGGAGAGCAAGGCGAACAGCGAGCTGTGGCCGCACATGAACAAGGCCAGAGAGGTCCTTTTGTCCCCTTCCACGGCGGACCGGAACAAGCTCGCCGGCCTGGAGCAGTTCCTTTCGGCGCACATAAACAAGCATCCGGGGACCGCCGCATCCGTCTACGCGAGGTATTATCTCGCCGGCATCGCCTTCATCGGCGGGAACTACGATGGAAGCGCCGCGCAATACCGCGCCGCGATCGACGCGGGGAAGGCCGAGGGGATCATGCCGTTCCTGCTCCGGACCGGGCTGGCCCAGGCGCTGGAGGCGAAGGGCGACTTCGCGGGAGCGTCGGAACGCTACCGTGAGGCCGCCGCTGCCGCCGGCGGCGAATTGAGGACGCAGGCGCAGCTGGGAGAGGCAAGGGTCCTGCACCTCTCGGGGAAAAAGAAGGAATCGGAGGCGCTGTATCGCCAGATACTCACGTCAGCGTCCGATCCGCGGACCAGGGAACTGGTCGAGATAAAGCTGGCTCAGGCGGAATAGCGGAAACGGGCACCGGATGAAAGTCTCCGTCTGCTTCCTCTGGCACATGCACCAGC
>DATBLU010000005.1:0-12453 GCA_036555205.1 Candidatus Deferrimicrobiaceae bacterium | reverse complement strand
AGTCGGTTATCAGCATGACGTCGTCGCCCTCCGACACCTGCGCCACCCCGACGATCGCGCCGGTCTTTTCCGTGACCTTGAGGGTGATTACCCCCTTCCCTCCCCGGGACTGGATCCGGTATTCCTCGATCGCGGTCCGCTTGCCGAATCCGTTCTCGGTGGCCGTAAGGAGCGTACCCTGGGGCCTTAAGATCTCCATGCCGACGACCGCGTCTCCCTCCTCCAGGTCGATCCCGCGGACGCCCACGGCGGCCCGTCCCATGGGGCGGACGTCCTCCTCGTGGAACCGGATCGACATCCCGTGCCGGGTGGACAGGAAGATCTCGTCCTGCCCCGAAGTGATCGCCGTGGCGATAAGCTGGTCCCCCTCGTTCAGGCCCATCGCGATGATGCCTCCCGCGCGAGGCCGGGAGTACTCCATGAGCTCCGTCTTCTTGATGACCCCGTGGGCCGTCGCCGTAACGACGAACTTGCCTTCCACGAACTCCTTGACCGGGAGCACGGTCGGAGTCGACTCCCCGGGCGACAGCGAGAGCAGGTTCACGATGGCCCGCCCCTTGGCGGCGCGGCTGGCCTCCGGCAGCTCGTGGACCTTGAGCCAGTAGAGCTTCCCGGTGTTGGAGAAGAACAGGATGTAGGAGTGCATGGAGGCTATGAAGACGCTCTCCACGAAGTCCTCCTCCTTCGTCCCCATCCCCACCTTGCCCCGTCCACCTCGTCGCTGCGTCCGGTACAGGCTGATCGGATTGCGCTTGATGTATCCCGTGTGGGAAACGGTAACCACCATCTCCTCGTCGACGATCAGGTCCTCGAGCCGTATGTCCTTGGTCTCCAGGACGATCTGCGATCGCCGTTCATCCGAGTAGGCCTGCCTTATGTCCCTGAATTCGTCCCCGACGACCCGCAGAAGCTCCTTCTCCTCCGCCAGGATCTTCTTGAGCTTTGCGATCTCCGCCAGGACGTCCTTGAGCTCCTGGAGGATCTTGTCCCGCTCGAGCCCGGTCAGCCGCTGCAGCCGCATGTCGAGGATCGCCTGCGCCTGTATCTCCGTCAGGCCGAACTTCGCCACGAGGCCGTCCTTGGCCTCCTTGGGATCCTTTGATCCCCGGATGAGCTTGATGACCGCGTCCAGGTGGTCCAGCGCGATTTTCAACCCCTCAAGGATGTGGGCCCGCGCCTCGGCTTTCTTGAGGAGGAACAGGGTCCTCCTGGTCACGACCTCCTTGCGGAACGCCAGGAACTCCTCGAGCATTTCCTTGAGGTTGAACGTGCGCGGCTGGTTCTGGACGATCGCCAGGAGCTGCACGCCGAAGGAGGTCTGCATCTGCGTCTGCTTGTAGAGGTTGTTTAGGACCACCTCCGAGACCGCGTCTTTTTTAAGCTCGACGACCACCCGCATGCCGTCCCGGTCGGACTCGTCACGGATGTCGGAGATCTCCTCGATCTCCTTGTCCCTCGCAAGGTCGGCGATCTTCTCTATCAGGCGCGCCTTGTTCACCTGGTAGGGGATCTCCGTGATGACGATCGACTCCCGGTCCCCCTTCTTCGCCTTCTCGATGAAGGCGCGTGCCCGGATCTGCACGCTGCCCCGCCCCGTGCGGTAGGCCTCCCGAACGCCTTCCAGCCCGTAGAGGATTCCGCCCGTGGGGAAGTCGGGCGCGGGAATGCATTCCATCAGTTCCTCGACCGCGATATCCGGGTTGGCGATCAGGGCGATCAGGGCGTCCAGCACCTCCCCCAGGTTGTGGGGCGGGATGGAAGTGGCCATCCCGACCGCGATCCCCGAGCTGCCGTTCACCAGCAGGGTGGGAATGCGCGCCGGCAGGACGCGCGGCTCGGAAAGCGACCCGTCGTAGTTGGGGACCGTCTCTACCGTTTCCTTGTCGAGGTCGGAGAGGAGCTCGGAGGCGATCTTCGCCATCCGGACCTCGGTGTACCGCATGGCGGCCGCCGAGTCCCCGTCCACGGAGCCGAAGTTTCCCTGCCCGTCCACCAGCGGGTACCGTAGGGAGAAGTCCTGCACCATCCGCACGAGCGCGTCGTAGACGGCGTTGTCCCCGTGGGGGTGGTATTTCCCGATGACGTCCCCGACGATGCGGGCGGACTTCTTGTAGGGCTTGCCGTACTCGTTGCCCAGCTCGTACATCGCGTAGAGGATGCGCCGCTGGACGGGTTTGAGGCCGTCGCGCACGTCGGGCAGAGCGCGGCCCACGATCACGCTCATCGCGTAATCGAGGTAGCTCTGCTGCATCTCGTCCTGTACGGTGCGGCGGTGCGCCGGCCGGCTAAACAGTTCCATGGTTGTTCCGGACTCCTGCGAGGTCCTGGTTCCCGGGAAAACGCAACGGCGTCATTTCATGCGAATTTCAAATCATATCACGATCTCCGGCTACTGTTTACAATGGACCTGGGTCACGGATTCCGGGCCCGGGAACCCTGGGCGGCATATCCCCGTCAAACAGGCATCACCGGGAAAAGCCCTCGGGGGGGAGCAAGGAGCAGGCATCGCTCATGAGCGCGAAAAGAAAGGTGTTTTTCGGTATCGCGGGAGGCTTCGTCCTCCTTGCCGCGCTCCTCGTCGCCCTTGCGGCGTTCGCCCCCCGGTGGATCCGCCTGGAGCCGGTGAAAGCGGAGATCCTGGCTCGCGCTTCCCGACTCCTTGGCGGGACCGTTGGATGCGAGAGCCTGGAACTCTCATGGTTCCCGCGGCCCCGAATCGCGCTGCGCAGCGTGGAGCTTTCGATCCCGGGAATGGCAGGGGGGAAGGCGAAAACCGTAATCGTTGACCTCTCCCTGTTTCCTCTCCTCCGGGGAGGCTACCCGGTCGCGGCCGTGCGGGCCGAGGAGCCCGACATCGAAGTGGCGCTTCCTGAAAAGAGGGAGAGGCCGTACTCCCTCGCGGAAGCCAGGGAAACGGTCCGTCGCCTGCTGTCCGGCCTTTCGTCCAACGCGCCCGGGCTGGCGGTCGAAGTGGAAAAGGGGCGCGTCGTCGTCTCACGGGATCGTCTCGTCCTCCATGAGTTCCGGGACATCGAAGCGCAAGTCGAGATTCACCCGCGAACCGTCCGCTTCGAGGTCGGGTGCGCATCGGACCTCTGGGCAAGCATGTCGGGGACGGGAAGCCTCGAGTCGAAGGAGCTGGAAGGCCGGGGGCGGATCGCCTTTTCACGGCTTGACCTCGCGGCCTTGTCGCGCGCCTTCCTGCCGGGGGCCGATATAGTCGTCTCCGATGCCAGGGCGGACCTGGGCATATCGTTCAAGACCGAGGGACTGCGCTCCCTGGACGCGGACGTGCGGGGGTCCATACCCTCATTTTCCCTGCGGCGGGCGGGGCGGACCGCCGCGGCTGCCGGTCTGACCATCGAGGGGGGGTTGCACCTGGAGGAAGGGGGACCGTGGACCGTTTCGGTCTCGCGGCTGGAAGCGGAATCCCCCATGCTTCGCGCGGAAGGAAATTTCCTGCTGGACTGGGGAGCGCAAAGGGCGGAGCTCGCGGTGCGCGGGGGCGACATCGACCTGACTTCATTCCGGGAGGCGCTCCTTGCGCTGGCTGGAGACGTCGCCCCCCTTCGGACCGTGCTTGCTCATGTCCGGGGCGGGAAGCTTTCCTCGTTCGCACTCGAGAACCGGGGAAAAACGGCATCCGATCTCGCGGCGATCGGTCGCATGAAGGGAAAAGGCCGGTACAGGGAAGGGGCGATTTCGATCCCCGCGGCGGAGCTCGACTTCGATAACGTGATGGCGGACCTGGCTCTCAACGGCGGGATCCTCAAGGCGGAACGGATCCAGGCCCGGCGCGGGGGCGCAAACGTGGAGGACGGGACCCTTACGCTCGGCGTAACGGGAAAAGGCGGACCGTTCCAGGTGGACGGACGGGTTATCGCGGACGTTTCGGAGATACTGCCGATCGCGAAAAGGTTCGCGAAGAACCCTGAGGTCAAAGAAGAGCTCTCGGCGATCGACATGGCGCAGGGCCGCGCGGCGGGACGGCTGTCCCTGGGCGATCGATTGGATTCCATCCGGTTGACGCGGGTGGAGCTGACCGACCTTCGCCTGTCCGCCCGCTACCGGCGGATTCCCTACCCGATCGAGCTTACCGGAGGCCGGCTGCTCTACGAGGAAGGCAGGATCGATATCGGAGGTCTGTCCGGCAGGATCGGGGGCTCATCGTTTTCCGAGGTCGCTGCACGGATGCGCATCGGGGACCCGGCTGCGCTCGAAGGGTTATCCGGCAAAATTACCGCCAGGCTGGAGGAGCTCCATCCCTGGATCTTATCTTTCAACGGGATGGAGGCGGCGCGGGGAACGGTCCGGGAGCTTTCGGGCATCCTCGATCTTTCGGTCGCCGGCGCGGAAGGACCGCTCGCGCGCCCGCGGGAGTGGCGGTACGAAGCGACGGGTTCCGTGAATTCGCTGCGTCTATCCGCGGATCCCCTTCCCGGGCCGGTCGAGGCGACGGCGGGAAAATTCCGCATCGACGCCGAATCGGTCTCGGTCACCGACCTCTCGGCGCGGATTCTGGACGCCGACTTGCGGGCCTCGGGTTTATTGCACGGATACAGGAAGGGGCTTCCGAGGATCGAGGCGTCTCTTTCCGGGAGCGCCGGGCAGGACGCGATCGGATGGGTATGGGAAGCGGCGCGCATTCCCGCCGGCCTTACTCCCCGGGCGCCGATAGCGATTTCCGAAGCGCGGATTGCGGTGGATCGAAGCGGGGAAACCGCCGTATCGACATCGGGGTCGTTCCAGATTGAGGACGGCCCCGCGGTTTCGCTGGACCTGCGGAAGCGTCCCGGGGAGCTTGACATCCGCAGCCTCACCATCCAGGACGCGGAATCCCGCGCCACGGCGGCCATCCGGCATGAACGCCGGGAGCTCGAGGTGGCGTTCGCCGGCAGCCTCTCCAAGACGACCTTGAACCGGCTGTTCCTGCGCGGCCGCCGCCCGCAGGGCTGGATCGGCGGCGACATCCGCGTATCGATTCCGTTGGACCGTCCCGCGGACGCCAGGGCGCAGGGGCGACTCGAGGCGAAAGAGATATACCTGCCGAGGCTTCTGGGGCCGCTTTCCATCGACGAGCTGACGCTCGACGCAGCCGGGAACCGCATCACCGTGGCCTCCTCGGCGCTGGCGTGGGGGGAAACGCGTTTCTCCCTTGCGGGCGACGCCATCGCCGCTGCGGAAGGGGTGCGCCTCGACATGGACCTCTCCTCGGACGGGATCGTATGGGACAACCTCGTGGAGACCCTGTCCGCGGAAGGGAAAGCCGTAAGATCGGCGAAGGACAACGCAGCGCGCGTATCGGGAAAAGAGCCCCGGAAAACGTGGCCCCTGCCGGTGACGGGCGTGGTGAGAGTCGACGCGAAATCTTTTACCTACCGGAGATTCGTCTGGAAGCCGGCCCGCGTCGATTTCCTGCTCGGGAAGGAAAGCATCGACGCAACGGTCCGGGAAGCAGACCTATGCGGGATCTCCACGACGGGCGCCGCGAAGATCACCCCGACGGGCACGACGCTCGATTTCCGCGGCGTATCGGCCGGCCGCGACATCACCGCGACCCTGGGCTGCGTCCAGCAAGCGCGCGTCGCCATGACGGGGACGTATAAAATCGACGTGCGCCTCTCGGGCACGGGAAAAACCGGCGGGATGGCACGGTCCCTTGCGGGCACTGTCGATTTCCGCGCGGAGAAAGGCCGGATCGACAAGGCCAACCTGCTGTCGAAGATCCTGGCCCTGCTGAACGTCACCCAGCTTTTTTTCGGAAAACTACCCGACCTGGCTGATAAAGGGTTCGCCTACGATTCGATGACCGTCAAGGGGGACGTGAAGGACGGAAAGCTCGGGATCCGGTGGGCCCGGCTGGACGCCGCGTCGATGAACCTGACGGCCACCGGAGAGTACGATTTCATGGCCGACGAGACGAACCTCACGGTCCTGGCTTCCCCGTTGAAGACGATCGATACGATCATCCGGAAGATCCCCGTCGTCCGATACATCCTGAGAGGATCGCTGATTTCGGTTCCCGTCCAGGTGACGGGGAAGATCGACGACCCGACGGTCTTCGTACTCTCCCCCGCCGCGATCGGTTCCCAGGTGCTGGGTATCTTCGAGCGGATCCTCAAGGCCCCCATCCGGCTGTTCCAGCCAAGGAAACGGTAGACGGCCGTCCCGCGGATCAGTACGAGCTGCCGCTCGTACCTCGCGCACCACTTGCATATGATGAGGTGAAAGCGCACCCCTTCCTTGTACGTCGGGAAAAACTTCCATGCGGAAAAATTTCGGTGCGGATTGTAAGGATATCATCCGTGCCGCGACTGATGGGCATGTGGAGGTCGATCCATCGACAAGCGAATCGACGGGAGGCAGATGCGATATGGATAAATCGATGACGGTGATGATGGGAAGAAAAGAGTTCCTTCGTGCCGCCCTCCTGCTGGCGGGGGGGACGCTGCTCGAATTTTCCTTCCCGAAGGGGCGGGTCCACGCAGCCGAGACGACGATAAGGATCTATTCCGCCGCCAGGGGGGGGTATGTCATGACGGAAAAAGTCATAAGGACGGAAAAGGAGTGGAAGAGCATGTTGACACCCGAACAGTTCAGGATCACCCGGAGGAAGGGAACGGAAAGGGCGTTTTCCGGGAAGTACGACAAGCACTGGGAGAAGGGAGTCTACCGGTGCGTGTGCTGCGGGACGGACCTGTACCGATCGGAGACCAAGTACGACTCCGGGACGGGGTGGCCGAGCTTTTATGCCCCGATCGCCGGGGAAAACATACGCACCGAGAGCGACTGGGGCCTGCTCACGAAAAGGACCGAGGTGCTTTGCGCGCGGTGCGATGCCCACCTGGGCCACGTGTTCGAGGACGGGCCGAAACCGACCGGGCTTCGCTACTGCATGAACTCGGCGGCCCTTGCGTTCGCCAAGGTCGAGACGGACGGGAAATAAGGGAGGCAGAGCCATGTCGATACGAAAAGCGTCCATGATAACGATGTTGCTGTCGCTCATCGCAGCCGCCGCGGTCGCGGCCGGGAGCGACCCGAAGAAGAAAACGACTGGAACGGATGCCGGGAAATTCGAGAAGGCGACGTTCGCCGGCGGCTGCTTCTGGTGCATGGAAGCGCCGTTCGACAAGCTGCCCGGGGTGGTCTCGGTCACGTCCGGGTATACCGGCGGGAATCTGAAAAATCCGACATACAAGCAGGTATCCGACGGAGGAACCGGCCACGCCGAGGCGGTCCAGATCGTCTACGACCCGGCCCGGATAGGCTACGCCAGGCTGCTCGACGTCTTCTGGCACAACACGGACCCGACAGTCGTCGACCGCCAGTTCTGCGACATCGGTTCCCAGTACCGCACCGGTATTTTCTATCACAACGACGAGCAGCGTCAGCTCGCCCTGAAGTCGAAGGAGGCGCTTGAGAAATCCAAACCCTTCAAGGGGCCGATCGTCACCGAGGTCACCAAGGCGGGCGAGTTCTACCCGGCGGAGGAGTATCACCAGCACTACTACAAGAAGAACCCGATCCGCTACCGGTACTATCGCAGCTCCTGCGGCCGCGACCAGCGGCTAAACGAGCTCTGGGGAGATGCGGCCGGGCATTGAGCGGGGACTTGTGTGCGCACACGGCAACCCGGTTGACAGCTTATGCGCGACCCGACAACGGGGATGTTTCAGATGTCCAGGGAGGTGACGTCCAGTGCGTTCTTTTCGATGAATTCGCGCCGGGGCTCCACCTGGTCGCCCATCAGCCTGGAGAAGATTTCGTCGGCGTCGGTCTCGTCTCCGACTTCGACCTGCAGGAGATCCCGGGTCTCGGGATTCATCGCTGTGGCCCAGAGCTGATCCGGGTTCATCTCTCCCAGCCCCTTGTACCGCTGGATGGTCTGCCCTTTCTTCCCCGCTTCCAGCACCTGGTCGAGCAGGCAGAGGGGGCCGTCCGCCTCGGGGAACGAGCCCTCCCCTTCCAGGCGGTACGGCGGAGGAAGCGTATCGCGGATCTGCGAGGACAGGACGTTCGCTTCCCGAAGGTCGGCCGATTCCATGAGGCGCCTGTTGACGAGGCACTCCATCGGCAGCCCGCCGCGCTTCCATCGCAGCAGGATGCGCACACCGTCGCCGTCGCCGTCGGTGTCGGGCTCGATGGAATAGGCCACGTGGGAGACCTCCGGACGCGTGACTTTCCATTCCTTGCCGAGCAAGGCGAAGAACGATTTTGCGGACGCCTCCCCGGATAGCGCCTTCGCCCCCTCCGTTGCCCGCGCTCCGAGCGACAGCAGGACGAAGGCCGGAAGGCCCCTGCGCTCGGAACGGGCCGCGATGGTCTCCAGCCTCGAGATTTTTTTAAGCCAGGCCACCATCCGCTGCCCGGAAAGCCCCGCCTGCCCGCTCTTCGCCGCCACCTTCCGCCCCGCGCTGCCGTTCTCGATCAGGTAGTCGCGGAAGGCGCCGGAGTCCTTCAGGTACGTCATCTCCTTCCCCTTCTTGATGCCGTACAGGGGAGGCTGGGCGATGAAGATGTTCCCCCGCTCGAAAAGATCACGCATGTTTCTGAAGAAGAAGGTCAGAAGCAGCGTGCGGATGTGCGCGCCGTCGACGTCGGCATCGGTCATGATGATGATCTTCCCGTACCGCAAGTGCGAAGGATCGTAATCCTCGGCTCCGATCCCGGTCCCAAGGGCGGTGATCATGGTCCTGATCTCCTGGGAGGAGAGCATCTTGTCGACCCGCGCCTTCTCCACGTTCAGGATCTTCCCCTTCAATGGGAGGATGGCCTGGTAGCGACGGTCCCGCGCCTGCTTGGCCGAACCGCCTGCCGAGTCCCCTTCCACCAGGAAAATCTCGCAGCGGGCGGGGTCCCGTTCCTGGCAGTCGGCCAGCTTGCCGGGCAGCCCCGCGGAATCGAGGGCGCCCTTGCGCCGGGCTAGCTCCTTCGCCTTGCGCGCCGCCTCCCTGGCCCGCGCCGCCTCCAGCGCCTTCTCGACGATCTTCTTCGCAACGGAGGGGTTCTCCTCGAAGAAGTTGACGAGCTTCTCGTAGACCATCGAGTCGACCAGCCCCTTGACCTCGCTGTTGCCGAGCTTGTTCTTGGTCTGCCCCTCGAACTGCGGCTCGGGCACCTTTACCGAAACCACGGCCGTCAGGCCTTCCCGGAGGTCGTCCCCCGTCAGGTTCTCCTTGACGCCTTTCAGCAGGTTGCCGGCGTTTGCGTACTGGTTGATCGCCCGCGTGAGCGCCGACCGGAACCCGATCAGATGCGTGCCCCCGTCGTGCGTGTTGATGTTGTTCGCGAACGTGAAGATGGTCTCCTGGTACGAGTCGTTGTACTGGAGCGCCACCTCGATGACGACGCCGTCCTTCTCGCCCTCGATGAATACTGGCTTGCCGTGGAGGGGGGTCTTGTTGCGGTTCAGGTGCTGGACGAAGGAGACGATCCCGCCCTTGTACTGGAACTCGTGCGTCTTCCCGTTGCGTTCGTCCAGAATGACTATTTTCAGTCCCGCGTTCAGGAAGGAGAGCTCGCGGAGCCTTCCCGAAAGCACGTCGAAGGAGAACTCGGTCTCCGTGAAAATCTCCGTGTCGGGCTTGAAGGTGATCCTCGTCCCCGTCTTGCGGGACTTGCCCGTGATCTTCAAGGGGGTAACCGTCTCCCCGCGGGCGAAGGCGATCCTGTGGACGCTGCCGTCCCTGCGGATCTCCGCTTCGAGGGACTCCGACAGGGCGTTCACGACCGACACGCCGACGCCGTGCAGTCCTCCCGATACCTTGTAGGATTCCCGGTCGAACTTCCCGCCTGCGTGCAGCACCGTCAAGACGACCTCGGCGGCGGGTTTCCCCTCCTCCTCTATGAGGTCGACCGGAATGCCGCGACCGTTGTCGTCTATCGTTATGGAATTGTCCGTGTGGATCGTGACCGAGATGGCGTCGCAGAACCCCGCCATGGCCTCGTCGATCGAGTTGTCGACGACCTCGTAGACGAGGTGGTGCAGCCCGTGCGTGTCCGTGCTCCCGATGTACATCGCCGGGCGCTTCCGGACAGCCTCCAAACCCTTGAGAACCTGTATGTTTTCGCCGGTGTAATCGGTGGCGCCGTTACCGTTTCGGACGCCGCCGTTCGGGACGTCGGGCATGCTTCACCAACCCCTTGAAGATTAATCGATTCATTATATTACAGATCACGCCGGAGCGGTGGAATACGTTGGCGCCGGAAGGGGTCCGGCGCCCCCCTTTAAAGCGTTTACCCTAGAAGATCCTCATCGGCATGATGATGGCGAGATAGCTGCGGTCATCCTTCGGGCGGACTATCACCTGGGAAACGTCGTCCTTGAATTCGATCCGCGCAGTTTCCTCGGAAATGCCCCCGATCGCATCCTGCAGATAGCGGCCGTTGAACCCGATCTTCACCGGGGCCCCGCCGTACTCCACCCCGAGAAGGTCCCTGGCTTCCCCCAACTCCGGGCTCGCCGCCGAGACTTCGAGCTGCTTGCCCGAGAAGGAAAGCCGAACGCTGTGGACCTTCTCCGGCGCCATCACGGCCACGCGCCGCAGGGCTTCCGCGAACGCCTCCCTCGGCACGTGCGCCACCTGCTGATTATCCTTGGGCACTACCTGCCTGTAGTCGGGGAACTCCGCGTCCAGCAGCCGGACCCATAGCTCGGTGTCCCCCTTGCCGGCGAAGAGAAACTTTTCCGAGGCCGATAGCGACAGCGCCCCCGGCCCGCCTTCCGCCAGCTTTTTTATCTCCATGATGCCCTTCCTGGGAGCAAGGGCGCGCTTCTCGCCGAGCAATCCACCCAGTTCCGGAACTTCTCCGTCGGCCATCGCCAGCCTGTGCCCGTCGGTGGCCACCATCCGCAGAAATGTTTTTCCCTCGGACTCCTGCTTCTCCAGCAGGATGCCTGCCAGGTTGTAGCGGGTCTCGTCCGACGACGCGAAAGACACGACCTGGTCGACCAGCTTGCGGAAAACCTCCGAGTCCACGGAAACCGGAACAGCCTTCGGCTTCTCGGGCATCTCCGGGAATTCCTGGCTGGGCAGGCCGGCCAGGCGGAAGTGACCCTGCCCCGCCGAAATGTCCACCGAATTGCCGTCCTTCCCTGTGATGGAGACAGGACCCTTAGGCAGAACCTTCGCGATATCGAAGAACTTCCTCGCGGGGAGAGCGATCGATCCGGGTTCCTTCGCCTCCACGGGCTGGACGCACCGGACGACGATCTCCAGGTCGGACGCCACGAGGGTTACCTCCGACTTCCCTACCGTGAGCAGCGCATGGGACAGCACCGGCATGGTGTGCCGCCGTTCGGCGATGCCCTGCACCCGGGCGAGAAGGCCGATGAGCTGGTCGCGATCCACAGAAAAGTTCATGGCTGTCCTCTTCTTTTAAAGTATTTCAAAAGACAGTAGCCGTAGCAGTGGGTGTGTAATTGTGGAAAGCCGGCGGAAACCCGGGACCGGAGCGGCAAAGCGGAAAGAACAACCTGCGCATGAATCGGTTGCGCCTGGCTGCTTTTTTGTGGAGAAAAAAATCATCCCTCCCCTGTCCACAAGGTTATCCCTCCAGATTTTTACGGAGGGTGTCGACGGTGTTCCTAAAAGATACATCTTCCCTGACTTTTTTATCTATCTTTTTTACCGCGTACATGACCGTGGTGTGGTCCCTTCCGCCGAACCGAAGGCCGATGTCGGGCAGGGAACAGCGCGTCATGCTTCGAATGAGGTACATCGCCACCTGGCGCGGCAAGGCGATCACCTTGTGCTTCCTGTCGGAGCGCAGGTCGGAAACCTTGACGCTGTAAAACTCTGCGACCGCCTTGATGACGGCGTCCGGCGATATGACGCGCTCCGCGTTGTCGATAAGGTGCGCGAGCACCTCGCGGGCCAGGTCCATGTTGATCTCCCGCTTGGTGAGCGAGGCGTGCGCGCCGATCCGCACGAGCGACCCTTCGAGCTCGCGGATGTTGGTCTTGATGGTGGTGGCGAGAAAGATCGCGACCTCCTGCGGCAGCGGGATGTGGTCAGCCTCCGCCTTCTTGTTGAGGATCGCCACCCGCGTTTCCATGTCGGGCGCCTGGATGTCGGCGACAAGCCCCCACTCGAACCGCGACTGGATCCGCTCTTCCAGGTCCGGGATCTCCTTGGGGAACTTGTCGCTGGACACCACTATCTGCCTGCGGGACGAGTACAGGTCGTTGAAGGTGTGGAAGAACTCTTCCTGGGTGCGCTGCTTGCCCGCGATGAACTGCACGTCGTCCACCAGGAGCATGTCCACGCTCCGGTACCTTTCCTTGAAGTCCTGCATGCGGTTGGTGCGCAGGCAGTAGATGAGCTCGTTGGTGAACTTCTCGGCCGTTATGTAGCAGATCCGTATACGCGGGTTCCGCTCGAAGGCCATGTTCCCGATCGCATGCAGGAGATGGGTCTTCCCCAGCCCCACTCCTCCGTAAAGGAAAAGCGG
>DATBLU010000003.1:0-4199 GCA_036555205.1 Candidatus Deferrimicrobiaceae bacterium | reverse complement strand
AGTATCTCGACGGCAGGGGGCAGAAAAAACTCGCGATTCAAAAAGGGGTGGAGTTCAAGGATCCTTTCGGGGTCCAGGAGAGACTCCTGACGGTCCAGCACACGAAGTAGCTTCCACAAGGCAGGCGGCAGGCCGGGTTTTTAAGCCCGGCCTGCTTTTCCCAAGCAGCGCGGCGAAGAAGCAGTCGGTGCCGTGCCGGTGCGGGGATATCCGCACGAACCCCTCCGGGGTCCAGGCGTCGGCGGGCCCCGGCCAATCCTTCGCGGCCTCCCTCCCGGGAAGAAGCGCGCCGGCCTCCCGCCGAAAGGCCTCGACCACCTCCTCGTTTTCCTCGCGCAGAGGCGAGCAGGTGCTGTAGACGAGCAGTCCCCCAGGTTTCATCGACAGCCAGGCGTTCCGCAGGATGGCGCGCTGAAGAGCCGCCATGCGGGCCGGATCGCCGGGCTCGAACCTCCACTTCGCATCGGGGTTCCTGCGGATGACCCCCATTCCGGTGCACGGAGCGTCCACCAGCACCTTGTCGAACCGCTCCGAAGCGTTCGGCAGCGGGCCTGCGGAAAAATCATGCACGGCGGTCTCTATCCCTTTCGCCCCAAGCCGCGCCACCGTCTCCTTGAGCATCCTCACCCTTGAACCGGTGACATCCACGGCCAGGATGCGCGCCTTGCCGCGGCAGAGAGCCGCCATGTGGGTCGTCTTTCCCCCGGGAGCGGCGCAGGCGTCGAGCACATTCTCCCCATCCGCGGGGGACAGGAGCGGAGCGATAAGCTGCGCGCCCTCGTCCATCACGAGATACTCCCCCGAGCGGAAGCCGGGATCGGCATGGACCCCGCCGGGCTTTCCCAGGATTACCCCGTCGCCCGCGTACCGGCAGCGGACCGGGCCCATGCCGGATTCCGCAAGCCTTGCAACGAGCGCGTCGCGCGTGGTCCGGAACGTGTTCGCGCGCACGGCGAACGGCGGTTTTTCAAGCGAGGATTCGAGGAAGGAGGCCGCCTCCTTTTCTCCCATCGAGCGTGAAAGGGCATCGACAAGGGGAAGCGGCGCGGAGAGCTCCACCGAGATGCGCAGCGGGCCCTCCTCGACAAGGGGAGGAGGCGTCTTCCCTGCGCGGACCATCGCACGCAGCACCGCGTTGACCAGTCCGGCGGGCTTCTCCCCACGGAGGCTTTTCATCGCCGCGACGGTCTCGAAAATCGCCACCCGCTCGGGGACGCGCGTATACATCAGCTGATATGCGCCCAGCCGAAGGGCGTTGCGCACCAGGGAGTCGGTCTTTGCCAGCGGCCTGGACATGTGGGGGGAAAGGGAATGGTCCAGCGTTCCGCGCCGCCGCAGCGTTCCCATGACCAGCTCGGTCAGGAGCGCACGGTCGCGGACGTCGGGCATGCCGCCTTCGCGAAGCGCGCGTTCGAGGAGAATGTCGGCGTACGCCCTTCCCCCGTCCACGCGGGACAGGATAGCCAGCGCAGCATCCCTTACCGGGATAGCCGGTCTCCCTTCTTCACGCGGCGTCCCCTGGCGTAGTCCGTGGAGGGCATCGCCCTGCCGCCCTCCGGCTGCACCAGCCCGAGAGCGAGCGCGCCTTCGCCGCAGGCTACTACCATGCCGTCGCGGCCTGCCTCGAGGACCTCCCCCGGCTCTCCATGCCCCTCGCGCACCGTCGCCGAGAGGATCTTGAGAGACTTTCCCTCGTGGAACGCCGTCGCCGACGGCCACGGCGTCATCCCGCGGATCAGGTTGCGCACCTCGGTCGCCGGCCGGGACCAGTCTATCTCTCCATGCTCTTTTTTGAGCATCGGGGCATAGGTGGCCAGCGCATCGTCCTGCGGCGTCTCCTTGAGCGTCCCCGCGTGGAGCTTTATAAGCGCTTCGGCTAGCGCCTCGGCTCCTAAAAGGGAGAGCTTGTCGTAAAGCGTCCGCGCGGTGTCATCGCCGTCGATCGGCATTTCCCGGACCAGGAGCATCGGCCCGGTGTCCATCCCGACGTCCATTTTCATTATCGTCACGCCGGTCACGGTCTCTCCCCGGGCGACGGCCCAGTTGATCGGGGCGGCTCCCCGGTACTTCGGCAACAGGGAGGCGTGCACGTTTATGCACCCGTAAGGCGGGATGTCCAGCATCGGCTTGGGAAGGATGTGGCCGTAAGCGGCCACTACGATCAGGTCGGGCTTCTCGGCCGCGATCCGCGCCACCGAATCGGGATGCTTCGCCTTCTCGGGCTGGAACACCGGCAGCCCCAGCCGCTGCGCCTCCGCCTTGACCGGGGGCATCGCCAGCGCCTGCCCCCGGCCGGAAGGGCGATCGGGGTTGGTCACCACGAGCGTTACGTTTTCGGATTCCGCAAGGGACGAAAGGGAGGGGACGGCGAACGCCGGCGTCCCCATGAAGACCGCCCGGAAGGGGGTCACGTATTTGCGGTATTCAAGGGCCGCTACCTCGCTGGAGCGGCCGCGGCGGGAATCCGGTCTATGAACAGGATCCCGTCGAGATGATCGATCTCGTGCTGCAGCGCCCGGGCAAGGAAGCCGCTCGCACGAAATTGCAGCGGGCGCCCCTGCTCGTCCTGCGCCTTCACCAGGACTAACTCGGCCCGGGGGACCACGCCCTCGACGCCGGGGAGACTCAGGCACCCCTCGGTCCCCTCCGCCTGCCCCCTGCTCTCGACGATCTCGGGATTGACGAGCGCGATGGGAGCGGCCTTCTCGTCCACGGGGGAGACGTCCACTACGATCACGCGCTTTCCGACGCCGATCTGCGGAGCCGCAAGCCCCACACCCGAAGCGGCGCGCATCGTTTCGAACATGTCCCTGATCAGCTCCCGGACCTTGTCGTCCACCCGGGAGACGTGACCCGCTTTTTTAAGGAGGAAGGGGTCAGGATAGATAAGAATTGGCCGCTGCATCTTGATCCGCTCTTTTCGCCGGATAGAACCGGACGACGTTTTTTCCGCTTTCCTTTCCCCAGTATAGCGCCCGGTCGGCGTTGCCTACAAGGTAGTCCACCGACAGGTCCACGCCGGGGGAAACCGACGAGACTCCGAACGTCGCGGTAATACGAACGGGCTCCGGCGCCACGTCGAAGACGCTTCCCCTTACGATCTCCTGGGCCCTGGCCGCCGCCTGGATCGCCTGCGAACGGTCCGCATCCACCAGGAGCCATGCGAACTCGTCGCCGCCCAGCCGGGCCACGGAATCGTAAGTCCGTTTCGCCCTGGAAATCACCGTTCCGAACTGGCGGATCACGCCGTCCCCCGCGGAATGCCCATAGGAGTCGTTGATCTTCTTGAAATCGTCGATATCCACAATGATGCAGGAAAGGGGTCTTCCGATGCGGCGGGCCATCTCGATATGGCGGGCTACGTCCATGGAGAAGCGCCTGCGGTCGGGCAATCCGGTCAGCTCGTCCAGCATGGCCTTCTCGCGCAAGGCGCTGTTGGCGTCCTGAAGGGACCGGTAGAGAGCGCCGTAATGCAGGAGCGGGGTCGCCTTGCCGATCAAACGTTCAGGTGAAACGTCGGCGGCGACCACGAGGTCCGCGCCGGCCGCCCGGAATCCCGCGGCGCGCATGAGGGCGTTCATTCCGCCGACTACGACGACCGGAACGCCCAGCGCCCCTTCACGCTCGCGGAATCGCCGCAGGACGGCAATTTCCTCCGCGGCGGCTCCGTGCTCGCCCAGAAAAACGCCTGCCAGCCCCGGGCGGGACAACCGGACGTCGGCCAGCCGCGACCAGGAGGACGCCTCCTCCACCTGGTATCCTTCCGCGGCCAGGAACGGGACTATGCGCCGCAGCACCGGCCACAACGGCCGCGCTATCAGTACGGTGGCCACCCCGCGTTACCCCTTCTGCCCTTCTTCCCCGAGGATATGCGCGTTCTTGAGGGCTACCGCGGCCGCGTTCGCGAAGGCGTCGAGCAGCTCGAGGTCTTCCTCTGCGAACGCCGCCTCTTCGTAATGATCCAGGTTCAGCACGCCCACGACCTCGTTCCCCCACTTGATCGGGACGGCCATTTCGGACCGCACCTTGGGATTCGCCTCGACGTACCTGGAGTCCTCCCGGACGTCGGGGACAAGGACGGGCTTGCCCTCCTGCGCCACCCATCCGGTGATTCCCCGGCCGACGGGAAGCCGCATCGCCTCCTTGACGCCCTCCCCGAGCCCCTTCTCCGCTTCTATGCGAAGGACCCCGGATTCCCT
>DATBLU010000304.1:0-4157 GCA_036555205.1 Candidatus Deferrimicrobiaceae bacterium | reverse complement strand
CGCCAACGGCCTGACGAAGAACCACCCCGAAGTCGTCCTGATCGTCCTGCTGATCGACGAGCGGCCCGAGGAAGTGACCGACATGCAGCGCAGCGTCAAGGGCGAGGTCATCTCCTCCACATTCGACGAGCCCGCGCAGCGCCACGTCCAGGTGGCCGAAATGGTGCTCGAGAAGGCCAAGCGGCTCGTGGAGCACAAGAAGGACGTGGTGATACTGCTGGACAGCATCACCCGCCTGGCGCGGGCCTACAACGCGGTCGTCCCGCCCTCCGGCAAGGTCCTCTCCGGCGGCGTCGACGCGAACGCGCTCCAGAAGCCGAAGCGCTTCTTCGGGGCCGCGCGCAACATCGAGGAGGGCGGGTCGCTCACCATCATCGCGACGGCGCTCATCGAGACCGGCAGCCGGATGGACGAGGTGATATTCGAGGAGTTCAAGGGGACGGGCAACATGGAGCTCGTGCTCGACCGGAAGATATCCGAGAAGCGGATCTTCCCGGCCATCGACATCAACAAGTCCGGCACCCGCAAGGAGGAGCTCCTGCTGGAGAAGCAGGTCCTCCAGCGCGTGTGGATCCTGCGGAAATTCCTCTCCCCGCTGTCGCCCGCGGAGAGCATGGAATTCCTGCTGGACAAGATCTCCAAGACGAAGACCAACAAGGATTTCCTCGAGTCGATGAACTCGTGACCCGTTGAGAGGAGAAGGGCAGACATGAGGGAGAACCTCCATCCGAAATACGTGGCGTCCACGGTCAAGTGCGCCTGCGGAAACACATTCGAGACGATGTCCACAGCAACGGAGATAAAGGTGGCCATCTGCTCGAACTGCCACCCGTTCTTCACCGGGAAGCAGAAGCTCATAGACACCGCGGGCCGCATAGAGAAGTTCCAGAAGAAATACGACCGGAAGAAATAAGAAAGGCCGCCGAAGGAGCTTCCCGTCCCCCCCTCCGTGAACGTCGTCCTACTGCAGAGCACACCGGAGCCAGAGCGGCTTGTCGCTCTCGCGGCGCGCCTGTGCTACTCCCCCGCAGGCATAGCGGACCTCCAGGAGGACGTTTCCCGGAAGGACGTCCGCAAGCTCGTAAGAAGGGTGCTCTCGATGGGGCACGCCTCCGTCCTCGAGCACGTGGTTTTCACGTACGGGGTGGAGGGCATATCGCGCGCGACATCCCACCAGCTGGTGCGCCACCGGATAGCCTCCTACTCCCAGCAGAGCCAGCGGTACGTATCCGCGGATTTCGGCTACGTTACGCCGAAGACGATCGGGGAAGCGCGGACCGGGGGATCCTTGCCGGCGGAGCCGGCCGGGGCCGCCCGGAAGAAGCCGCTGTCGGAGAAATTCGAGAGGCACATGAAGAGCTGCGCGGCGTTGTACGAGGAGATGGTCAAGTCCGGCATCCCGGCCGAGGACGCGCGGTTCGTGCTGCCCAACGCCACCGAGACGAAGATCCTGGTCACCATGAACGCCCGCGAGCTGCACCACTTCTTCGCCCTGCGCCTGTGCCGCCGCGCGCAGTGGGAGATCCGGGAAATGGCCAGGCGCATGCTGGTCCTGGCCGCGAATGCGGCGCCCCTGCTGTTCGATACGGCGGGCCCGGGATGCGTCCGAGGCGTCTGCCCCGAGGGCAAGATGACCTGCGGAGACCCGGCCGGAGTGAGGCGGGAGTTCGCGGAGCTTCGGGGAGCGGGGAGATGACTTCCATGGAGCCCGGAGAACTGGTCCTCGGCGGCCAGGCGGTGATCGAGGGCGTGATGATGAAGGGGAGGGACCGCTTCGCGGTGGCCGTGCGCAAGGCGAGCGGCGAGATCCGCGTCAAGGATTTCCCGATCGCCGAGGGGCGGGCGAGAAAAAGAATGTCCAGGCTGCCCGTCCTGCGCGGCGTGGCGACGATGGCAGCGATGCTCGTCATCGGGTACAGGGCCCTCCAGTACTCGGCGGACGAGGCGATCGAGGACGCGGAGGCGGCCGAGGGCAAGGACAAGGCCGCGACGGCGGAAAAGGAACTCAAGGGCGGAGGCGGGCTGGCGATGGCGGGAGCCCTGGCGCTCGCTCTGCTGCTGGGGGTCGGCCTTTTCTTCTGGCTCCCGCTGCTGGCCGCTCGCGGAGTCGGGGCCCTCCTGCCGTGGCTTTCCGGGCCTCTGGCGTTCAACCTCGTCGACGGCGCAATCCGCATCCTGGTGTTCGTAGGCTACGTTCTGGGGATATCGGCCATGAAGGACATCCGGCGGATATTCCAGTACCACGGCGCGGAGCACAAGGTGGTCAACGCCTACGAGCGGAACGCGGACCTTTCTCCGGCTTCGGTCATGGGGCACTCCAGCCTGCACCCGCGCTGCGGGACCAGCTTCCTCCTGTTCGTGATGGCGATCAGCATCGCCGTGTTTTCCCTTATCCCCCACGACAGCTCTCTGCTGACGAAGGCGCTGATGCGCCTTCTTCTCCTGCCGGCGATCGCGGGTATCTCCTACGAAACGCTCAGGCTCACGGCCAGGAAGGCGCGATCCCCCTTCTTCAGGGCGCTTGTCGCGCCGGGAATGCTGCTGCAGCGGCTGACCACACGCGAGCCCGACCTGGCGCAGATAGAGGTGGCCGTCGCCTCCTTCATGCGCGTGGTGCCTGCCGGCGAAACGGAGGCGGGCCTTGTGGGGTAAGCTGGAAAAGGTCAGCGGTCGGGTCGCGGAGCTGGAGCGCCTGATGACGGACCCTTCGGTTGTCGGCAATTCGCGGGAGATGCAGAGGGTCGGCCGCGAGCTTTCGGAGCTTCGGCCGCTTGCCGAGGCCTACGCCCGGTACCGGAAGATCGCGCAGGAGCTCGAGGAGAACAGCCAGCTGATCGAGGGCGAGAAGGACCCGGAAATGCGGTCGATGGCACGGGAGGAAGTCGCGCGCCTCTCCGGCGAGCAGGAGAAGCTGACCGCGGAGATCCGCCTCCTGCTCCTTCCCAGGGACCCGAACGACGAGAAGAACATCCTTATCGAGATCCGTGCCGGGGCGGGAGGGGAAGAGGCGGCCCTGTTCGCCACCGAGCTTTTCCGCGCCTACTCCATGTACGCCGCCCTCAAGGGGTGGAAGTCCGAAATCCTTTCCCGCAGCGAGACCGGCCTGGGCGGCACCAAGGAGGTGATCGCCGTCATAGAGGGGAAGGGAGCGTACAGCCGCCTGAAGTTCGAGAGCGGCGTCCATCGGGTCCAGCGGGTTCCCGCCACCGAGTCGGGGGGACGCATCCACACTTCCACGGTCACGGTTGCGGTCATGCCGGAGGCTGAGGAAGTCGACGTGCAGGTCAGCCCGGACGACCTGCGGATAGACGTGTTCCGATCCTCGGGCCCCGGGGGGCAGAGCGTGAACACGACCGATTCGGCGGTCCGCATCACCCACGTCCCGACGGGGCTGGTCGTCCAGTGCCAGGACGAGAAGTCCCAGCTTAAGAACAAATCCAAGGCGCTGAAAATCCTGCGGTCGCGCCTCTACGACCTGGAGATGGAGAAGCAGCGCGCCGGGCGGGCCGACATGCGCCGCTTACAGGTGGGGACGGGCGACCGCAGCGAGCGGATCCGGACCTACAATTTCCCCCAGAACCGGGTGACCGATCACCGCATCGGGCTTACCGTCCACCAACTCTCGCAGGTGCTTGACGGCGGGTTCGACCCCTTCATCGACGCCCTTGTCTCGAACGCCCAGGTAGAGGCGCTCAAAAGCGCCGGCTGACCGGCCTCCAGGGCTCCATTCCCTCAGATCCCGGCATTCGAGGACCGCTGCATCCCCGTCGGCTTCGTTGCCCTCTCTCGCCGTACCGCAGCGGGTACGCCTCGGTCGGGCGCCTCGCCAGACGGGGCGCATCGGACCTCTCGGTGCACGGGCCTCTTCGGAAACGGAACCCTGAAGGCCGGGCCCCGCCGACTTAGGAAGTCGCCGCGCCGCCGGAGCTCCCCCGTCGCGTTCCGCCTCGGCTCCCCTGCATTCCTGCAGGAACACGTGCTCCGTGGTCCCATCACGGCCCCATGATCTCCCGGAGTGGTCCGCCAGGTTTCGTTGTTGCCAGGAACGAAGGATTTCCGCATCGGTTCCGCCTCGTCTGCACGCGAGGGGGACCCCTGCGGCGTGCGCCTTCCGCATGGGGCGCATACCGCGGCAACCGGCTCGTTCTCTGCCCGCG
>DATBLU010000243.1:0-17627 GCA_036555205.1 Candidatus Deferrimicrobiaceae bacterium | reverse complement strand
CCCTTCGCAAGGCCCAGGACGCCTTCCAGGTGGGAGAAGCCGGCGGTCATCTCCTGCACGAACTTAAGCTCCACGCTCCTTGCCTCGTCCTCCTGGTGGAGTCCTTCCTTCGCGAAGGTATCGATGAGGAACTCGGTGGCCCACACCGCCTGCGCCGAAGCCGAACGCATCGCCGCGAGGGATTCCTGCGCAAAGCGGTCGTCCTCGGCCGCTGCCCGCTCAAGGCTTGAGAAAATGTCCCCCAGGTACCCCCGATTCCCCTGCCCGAACCCGAAATGCCGGCCGATCCGCTCCGCAAGATCGCGAACCCCCTCCCGCTGGAAATCACGAGCGCCATGCATTTTTTCGAGCAGGGAGGAGATTCTCCGTCTATCGAGGGTCCCTTCGGTACGCCGTAGTTCTTCAAGGAAGCTTCCGGCGTCGTCCCCCGCGTACCCCTGGGCCAGGCCGAAGGCCGCCGCCTGCTTTCCGTCCATGGAGGAGGCGGTGAGAGCGTAGAACTTGGCCGCCGCCGCGCCCATCCGCTTCGGCATGAACCAGGTGGCGCCGTTGCCGGGGACGAGGCCGATCTTCACTTCGGGCAGCCGGATCAGGGTGGTCGAGTCGGCGATCATGAAGTCGGCCGAGGCGGCCAGTCCCAGGGCCGATCCCTCGCACAGACCCCGAACGAGGCTGATCGTAGGTATCCGGAGGCCGCGAATCTTGTCGCAAAGGATTTTTTGATCGGAGAGATAACGGTACGCAAGTTGCGCGGAGCCGGGATCCAGGAGATGGCGCATGACTTCCAGAAAATCCGCGCCGGCCGAGAAGTTATCCCCCCCGGTCAGCGCCAGCGCGCGGACCGCGCTGTTCCCGGCGACAAGATCGACAAGCTCGATGAAGCGGGCGATGTCCTCTGATCGCGGCGAGTTGAGCCCGTCCGGGCTCTCCATCCGGATGACGGCAACGCCGTCCCTTCCAACGTCCAGGTTAACCAGGCTCATCCCGGCCCCGCCCCGTGTCTTCGAGCCGATATCACCGCAATATGATTCAGCAGGTTTCGCGAAAGATTCCTCCTTCGGCGCGATAAGTCTTGATCGTCATGGCTTGTTCGCCATAATTTTGTCCTGATTTGCATCTAACAGGGTGTCCGTCCAGTTTTTCCGCCGCCGGATCCGCGGGGAGGCAATGAAACTTGCCGTAACAAGAGAGGTTCGCGAGGGTGAAAGGAGGGTCGCCCTCGTCCCCGAGTCTTGCAGGAAGATGGTGCAGGCGGGGATAGAGGTGACGGTGGAAAGCGGCGCGGGGGAGTCCGCGTTCTTCGCCGACGATTCCTACCGGGAAGCCGGCGCCGCGATCGGTAACGATGTCGCCGGGCTGCTGGGGGGCGCCGACTTCGTCCTCAAGGTGCAGCCTCCTTCGATCCATCCGGCTCTGGGCGTTCACGAGGCGGACCTGATGCGGGAAGGGGCGATGCTGCTTGGTACGCTCGCTCCGGCGAGATTCCCCGACGTGGTCGAGAAACTCGCCGCGCGCAGGATCAGCGCGTTCTCCACGGACCGGATTCCGCGGATCTCCCGGGCGCAGTCGATGGACACTCTCTCATCGATGGCGAACATCGCCGGGTACAAGTCGGTGCTGATCGCCGCCAACGCGCTGCCGAGATTCTTCCCGATGCTTATGACCGCCGCAGGCACGGTATTTCCCGCAAAGGTATTCGTGATCGGCGCGGGTGTCGCAGGGCTCCAGGCGATCGCCACGGCCCGGCGACTGGGGGCTGCCGTGGAAGCCACCGACACGCGACCGGCGGTGAAGGAGCAGGTGGAGAGCCTTGGCGCGCGCTTCGTCGGAGTCGAAACCGCGGAGAGCGCGCAGGATGCCTCCGGCTACGCGAAGGAGCTCTCCGAGGAGTTCTACCGCAGGCAGGCGGATCTCATCGCCGAACGCTGCGCCGCCGCCGACGCGGTGATCGCGACGGCGCTGATCGGCGGGATAACAGCGCCCAGGCTCATCACGGCCGGGATGGTCCAGGCGATGAAGCCGGGCTCGGTGATCGTCGACATCGCCGCCGAGGGGGGAGGCAACTGCGTGCTGACGCAGCCCGGCCGTACGGTCGTGGAGGGCGGGGTGACGATCTTCGGGCCGCTCAACCTGCCGTCCGATATGCCGTGGCACGCAAGCACCCTTTACTCGCGAAACCTGGCCTCGTTCGTGCTGGCGTTCTGGAAGGACGGACGGTTCGACATCGACATCGATGACGAAATCATGCGCGGCGCACTGGTTACACATAAAGGCGAAGTCCGGCGCCCCTGAAAAAAGGGGGAGGAGACGCATCCACATGAGCATGGAACTCGAGCTGGGCCTTTACGTATTCGTCCTGGCGACGTTTCTAGGCTTCCAGGTCATCCGCCGGGTGTCGCCGCTTCTGCATACGCCATTGATGTCGCTCACCAACGCCATCTCGGCCATCGCGGTCGTGGGCTCCATCCTCGTGGCCGGTGAGCAGAAGACCACCCTCTCCACGGTTCTTGGGACCCTGGCGGTGACCTGCTCGATGATCAACATCGTCGGCGGCTACCTCATCACCTACCGGATGCTGCGGATGTTCAAGAAGAGCGGGAAGGGCAGGTCATGATCGATTCGTTCATCCCCCTCATATACCTTGCCGCGGCGGTTTCGTTCATCCTCGCCTTGATGTGGCTCTCGGCCGTCGCGACGGCGCGCCGCGGAGTGATCGTGGGCGTGGCGGGGATGGCGCTGGCGGTGGGCGGGACGCTGCTCAAGCCCGAGATCGAAAGCTACCGCTGGATCGCGATCGCGTTCGTGGCGGGCACGGCCATCGGCATCCCCATGGCGATGATGCCCATGACCGCCGTTCCGCAGCGGACCGCGCTTTCCCACGCATTCGGGGCGCTGGCGGCGGCGCTGGTGGGCACCGCCGAGTTTTACCTGCGGACGCCGAACCTGGACCGGTTCACCATGGGCGCCCTGTCGCTGGAAGTGCTGCTGGGATTTCTCACGTTCACCGCGTCCATGATGGCGTTCGGCAAGCTGCAGGAGATCCTTCCCACGCGGCCGATCACGTACCGCGGCCAGAACGTCATAAACCTGTCGCTGCTCGGCCTCGCCGCGGGCGCGGGCGCGTACCTTACGGCGCGTCCGGAGGCCACCTGGCTTTTTCCCGTGTTCGGCGCCCTGGCGCTGGCGTTCGGCGTGCTGCTCATCATCCCCATCGGCGGGGCGGACATGCCCACGGTGATCTCGCTGCTGAACTCCTACGCCGGCCTTGCCGCCGCGGCCATGGGATTCGTCCTCAACAACAACCTGCTGATCATAGCCGGCGCGCTGGACGGCTCCTCGGGCTTCATACTGTCGGTGATCATGTGCCGCGCGATGAACCGCTCGTTCACGAACGTCCTGTTCGGCGCGTTCGGCCAGGTGCAGCCGGATGCGTTAGCAGAAAAAGAGCGGCGCGCGGTGCGCAGCGCGAACCCTGAAGAGGCGGCGGGCATACTCCAGGCGGCCGGACTGGTCATAGTCGTGCCCGGGTACGGGATGGCGGTTGCCCAGGCGCAGCACAAGGTGCGCGAGCTGTACGACGTGCTGACGAAGGCAGGCATCGAGGTGAAGTTCGCGATTCACCCGGTGGCCGGCCGCATGCCCGGGCACATGAACGTGCTCCTTGCCGAAGCCGACATCCCGTACGACAAGCTGATGGAGATGGAGGACGTCAACTCCGAGTTCCCCCAGGCCGACGTCGCGCTCGTGATCGGCGCCAACGACGTCACCAATCCCGCGGCGCGCCACGACCGGGGAAGCCCGATCTACGGCATGCCGATCCTGGACGTCGACAGGGCGCGCACCGTGATGGTCGTCAAGCGCAGCATGAGCCCGGGCTTCGCAGGCATCGACAACGAGCTCTATTACATGGACCGGACGCTCATGGTTTTCGGCGATGCCAAGGGGGTTGTCGGTAATATCGTCAAGGAGCTTTCAGGCGGCAGGTAACTCTTGTTTGAATCCTTGATCCCCGTAATAAAACGTCTCTGCCCGACTAGCGAGTATTATTAGCGTGAAATGAAAATACTGTAATTATAATAAATAGTTAATTCGTATCTGAAATTCTGCCCGGAAGCCGGTTTTTATAAAATCTTGTTTTTTTAACTGCTTTGTCCCTTCGTGGATTGGCCCGGATATTGCGGGAAGAGATGGTGTAACAGTGCCGGCACACCGAAATCTTCTTACCGTGGGCGCAATTTTCAAATGGGGGGAGGAAAGGCGATGAAGACGGGAAAAGGGACTGGAACCATGGCGAAGAGGGCGGGATATGCGGTGCTTGCGTTGTGCCTTTTGGTGTTGCTGACGGGGTCGGCATTTCCAGCGGGCGAATCTCCGGGGATTTTGAGCGCCGTGGACGACAATAGGGCGGGAGAACTTTCCCAAAGGATGGGCAAGGCCGTAACGGTCCCGGCATTCGGCTGCCCGGACCTTGCTTACACGGATACTTTCAAAACGAAAGATCTGGGGTACATCTATTCGACAGGCTTCGCGGAGTCGGTCAACGCCGTTGCGAGCGGCAATTCCACGTATTCCCCGCCGGAAATTCCCGCGGGGTGGAAGGCGGCAGCGGTCGAATGGAGGGAATACCTCGAGGCATATCCGGAAGGAGAGGCGGGGCCGTCCCGTCAGGTCGCATTCACTAACCGCGAGGGCAGGTTCGATATAGAGCCTCTTCTCTCGAAGGATGCCTGCGCCCCCGCTCTTCTCTACCTGGCGTCGCTCGATTACCGCTCGAGGACCGGGAACAAGGGGGTGACCCCGGTATTTCCGCGCGTGGTGCGCAGCGCCGTCATCGATCTGGGCACACAGGTCGTCGCCAAGAACCGCATGGCCCCGGCATATGCGAAGCGCGCCGCCACGGTCATGGCCAAGATCGCCGAGGCGGAGCGGATGGGCGCGAAGGATTGCCAGCCCGGAGAGCTCGCGCAGACAAAAGCCGAGCTGAACCGCGCCCGCGCCGATGCGGCCGGAGTCCGGAAAGACGTGCAGGAGACCGACGCGGCGTTCGCCAAGGCCGAAAAGGCGGCCGACTCGCTCCTGACCAAGAGGCAGTTCGCGATGCAGAAAGGCTTCAAGTGCTATCCAGAGTGAGGTGATTCCGGCTGGCTGCGTACCAGGGGAGGGTCAGGATTCCTTGACGTGGACGTAATCGCGCAGCCGTGCGCGGTCCACGATGAGATTCCTGCCCTCCCTGCGGATTAGGCCGATCTCCTCGAATTTGTGCAGCTGGATCGTGACGGTCTCCCTGGTGGTACCGATCAGGTTTGCAAGGTCCTCGTGCGTCAGCTTCAGGGCGATCCTCGTCCCGGTCCGGGTGTCCTCGCCGATGTCTTCGGCCAGGTGAAGCAGCTCCTTCGCCAGCCTGTGGTATGCCCACGCATGAATGAGGCCCGCGAACTCGCGCTCGACCTCCATCAGCCGGCGCGCCAGCAGCCTCGTGTAGTTCGACGCGAATACCGGGCTGGCGCGCAGGATTTCAAGGAAGTCTTTGCGTGAAAGGACCCCCGCCTGCACATCGGTCAATGCGATCGCGGAGAAGGGCCGCTGTCCCTGGACCAGCAGAAGCTCACCGAATACGTCGTCCGCTCGAACGATGTGCAGGATCGATTCGGTCCCCCTCTCCGAGAGGGACACGAGCTTCACGAGCCCCTTCCTCAAGATGAAAAGGGAATCAGCCGGCCCACCCTCGTAAAACAGGGCGGCATCGCGGTCGTATTTTTTTTCGGCGAATAGTCCGGCGATCCTCCGGGCTTCCTCCTCCGGGATGCCCTGGAGCAATTCTTCCGCGGTCTGAAAGGGCAGCGGCACGCCCTTATTGTAGTCTTACGGCAAAAGGTATTCCATAACCCGAAAAGCGGGAATACGGGATAAAGAGCAGGTCCCGGAGCCCCCGGCGCACCGATCCGTTACGGTCCACCTGGAACTCCGAGACCTTCAGGCGGCGAGCCGCACCCTCTCCCTGGCGGGAGGAGCGACCTCGGCGGTTCCGGGGATCGGCCACTCGGCCCAAAGCAGCCGGGTTCCCGCCTTCTCGGCTTCAGCCATGCCGGCAAGGAGAAGACCCGCCACGATGGCGACGAGGAACAGCAGACAGGTGAACGCAACGCCCAATTCCACGGTCAGGGTCTCGAAGTAGATGCCTTCCATGGTGTTCACCCCCTTTCTGGTTCCAGTCTATTTCGCAATGGGGGGGGATTCCGTGAGGAAATTCACAAATTCGAATATGCTGTTGAAATCGATTTCAGGGGGGCACGATCCAAAACACGGTTGCGGGATCGCGACAGTCGTTGAGATAATCCGGAAATAATGGACGGAAAACGCAAAATGACGATAACGCGTTTGGCTTGCATGGTCCTTGCGCTCGGAGCGGTCCTGTTAACCGGATGCGCGGCAACCCGGGCGGCGTACAGGGCGGGAGAAGACCTGCCTTACCCGTCGAATGGGCCGCCGGAGGCGGAAGAGATCCGCCATATCCCGACCGGGCTCAAGCTTTCGCTCGAGGCGGCGATGGACATGGTTTCCGGCGCCCGGCTGATCTGCGTCGGCGAAACGCATGACAACATGCATGCCCACCGGGTGGAGCTGATGATCCTCCGCGAACTCCACGGGCGTTTTCCCGGGAAAGTGGCCATCGGCATGGAGATGTTCCGGGAGCCGGAACAGGCGATCCTGGACCGTTGGACGAAGGGCGAGCTTACGGAGATCGAGTTCCTGAAGGCGGTGAAATGGTACGAGAACTGGGGGTCGGATTTCGGCTACTACAGGGACATCCTCCGGTTCGCCAGGGATAACGGGATCGACGTCGTGGCCCTGAATCCTTCGAAGGAGCTCCAGCAGGAAGTGAGGACCTCCGGCCTCGACAACGTGCCCGCGAAGCTCAAGTCGAAGCTCCCCGAGATCGGCCCGCCCGACCCTTATCAGCGCGAGGCGATGAAGGCCGTCTACGGCGCCCATCTTCGCACGGAGGGGTTGTTCGACGCGTTCTTCCGGGTGCAGTTGCTCTGGGAGGAGACGATGGCCGTGCGAATCGTCGACTATCTGCGGAGCCCGCGGGGAGAGGGAAAGAAGATGGCGACCTTCACCGGCGGGTGGCACGTCAAGTACGGATTCGGCATCCCGAAGAAGGTGATCCGCAGAATGCCGATGCCGTACGTGGTGATCCTGCCGGCGGAGATCAGCATCCCGGAGGAGAAGAAAGACCAGATGATGGATGTGGATCTTCCGCCGATGCCGCTCCTGCCCGCCGACTTCGTCTGGTGGATCCCCTACGAGGGACTGGAGGGAAAGCAGGCGGTAATGGGCGTCATGATGGCATCGAAGGACAACGAGGTCGTCGTCGAGGGGGTTGCGCCGGGATCTCCCGCGGAGAAGGCGGGGATCGCGAAGGGAGACCGGATCGTCGCGTTCGACGGGGAGCCGGTGTCCGATGTCACCGACGTTTTCCTCCGCGTCAGGGAGAAGAAGCACGGCGACGAGGCGGCGGTGGCGGTCAGCCGGGGCGGCGGGGAAAAAACGCTCAAGGTGAGGTTCTTCCCCATTCCGGGAAAGAAGCCGCATTCGGATTAAGGCATCAGCCGGCCCCTGCGCCGCGCATCCGCATCTCGTCGGAACGGCCGAACTCCTCGAGCCGCTTCCTGTTTACCACGAGGAAGCCTTCCTGGCGTTTCAGCAGCCCCAGGCGCCGGAACTTGTTCAACTGGGTCGTTACCGTTTCCCGCGTGGTCCCGATGATGTTCGCGATGTCCTCGTGGGTCAGGCGCAGGGGGATCAGGGTCCCCTTCGGGGTCTCCTGCCCGTGCTCGTCGCACAGTTCGAGCAGGACTCTCGAGAGGCGGTGGTAGGACCAGGTGTGCCCGAAGTCCGCGAACTCCTTTTCCACCTTCGCCAGCCGCCTCGACAGCAGCCTGATGAAATTCCTCGCCACGACGGGGATGGAGGTCAGCAGCTCCACAAGGCTCCCTTTGGGGATGACGGTAACCGTGACGTCGGTGCCGGATATGGCGGTCAGGGCCCTCCTCTCCTCGGAGAGCAGGAGCTCCCCGAAGATCGCCCCGGGCTTCAGGATGTGGAGGATCGTCTCCGTCCCCTTGTCCGAGATGGAGAGAATCCTAACCTTGCCGTCCTTGACGATGTAAAGCGAATCGGCCGAATCGCCTTTTGAGAAGATGGTGGCGCCTTTGCGATACCGCCGCTCGGCGCAATTGCGTTCGATCCTGTGGGCCTCGGATTCGGTGACCCCCTGGAACAGTTCGGCGGCCGTGTGGAAGGCGAGCGGCATGATTCTACTCTACAGCCGCCTCTATGGACAGTTCAACCGGCCTCGATTTCATTGCGCTCTCACGCAGCCTTGCGGTGCGCCTGCGCTCCGTGGGCGACCTCCCGATTCCCTTCCGTCCGCGTTCCCTTCGACTCCACGACGCCGGAACTCCGCCCCCTGCACCCGATGCGCACGAGCACGATCAAGGCGAGCAGGCCGGGAAGGACCGAAAAGGAAGCCAGCCGCAGCGCTTCAAGCGGATCGTATGCGGAAAGAACGACCGGCGCGGCCTCGACGGGAAACGCTCCCAAAGCGACCGGGCCCACCCACATCAGCCATTCGGGATCCGCCACCAGGAGGAGGAATGCATAGACGACGAAAAAGGTTCCGGCGAAAAGCACCTCCGCCGCCGTTCCGCGTTTTTCCTTGAGAGGTTTCATGGCTCTCGCCTCTTTCCCGGCTCTCCTTCCGTGCCGCCTATTCCCCGGGCCTGTCTTCACGGTAACCGATCCCAGCCGGTGGTTCCGTGAAAGCTTTTACACACCGGAAAACAAGGCGCCTCCCGGGGAGGGGGTGGGAGGTTTCACGCCAAACGCAGAGCGGGGAGGTTCGACTGGAACCTCCCCGCCGGGCTGCTGCCGTTTCCAGGGTTGGATCCCTGTTCAGGCTGCCGCCTTCGCCGGCTCCGCCCTTGTCTCCGCCGGACGCCGGGCGAGCATCTCGAAGCCCAGCGCGACGAGGCAGATCACGGCGCCGGTGTAGAAGGCGTACTGATAGTTCCCGTAGATATCGAACATGCGGCCGCCGATGCGCGGGCCGATGAGCCCGGCCACGCCCCACGCCGTGAAGAGCAGGCCGTAGTTCACTCCCACGTTCTTGGTGCCCCAGAAGTCGGCCGCCGTGGAAGCGTTCACCGAGAGCTGGGTCCCGTAGCACCAGTAAACCGCGAACACGAGGATATACAGCGCCGCGACGCTCGACCCCACATGGTACAGGAGGAACATGGCAACGACCGAGATCCCGATCATCAGGCGCAGGACGTTCAGGCGGCCGAGGTGGTCGGACATCCAGCCCGAGAGGATCCGGCCCGATGCATTCCCGGCTGCCCCGACGAAGATCGCCGTCGTCGCCAGCGTGAGCGAGTGTCCTTGCGCTTGTGCGAACGGAACGAGCTGGCTGATTACCATGAGGCCCGCCGACGTGCCGAGAGCGTACGCCAGCCACAGGAAGTAGAAGCCGCGCGTCTTGACCACCTCGGACGGGGTGTAATCATACAGCGTGCCGGCGGCCTTGGTCGCCGGGGATGGCACCCAGCCGGCCGGCTTGTAGCCCGGTTTCGGATTCTGCAGAAGCCACGTAGCGATCATCCCCATTACGAAGAAGATGATCCCGAAGGCAAAGAAGGTGGTCCGCCACCCGTATGTGGGGATCAACAAGTTGCCCCCCAAAGGGCCGAAGATGGCCGATCCCCCGCCGTATCCCGCGACCGCCAACCCGACTGCGAGGCCTCTCTTGTCGGGGAACCACTTGGACATGACGGGGATCGGGGTTGCGTAGCCGAAGCCCTGGCCGGTGGCCGCCACGACACCCAGCCAGAACACGATCCAGCCGATGCTGTCCGTGTAACCGGCCATGAAGAATCCGATCGCGTTCAGGGTGGCGCCGATGAACGACACTTTCGTCGGCCCCAATTTGTCCTGGATCCGACCGCCTATGATGAATGTGACCCCGAATACCGCGACCAGGACCATGAAGATGATCGAAACGTCCGCCCGCGTCCATCCGAACTCCTTCTGGATCGGCGCAACGAAAATACTCCATGCATATACGGCGCCGAGGGCGAGGTTCATCGAGAGCCCCCCCACGATGCGCCACCACCGGTTCAATCCCGTCTGCCCGTCCATGGCCTCCCCTCCATTTCTCCGCGGCTCACCGCGGAATGCGTTTAAGAAGCCGACTTCCCCATACTCATTTTTATAGCGAACTCTGCCGGGGGGTTCTGTGAAACCTTTCACGTCGTCGGCGTGAAAGGTTTCACGGAAACCGGCAGGCGGTCGGAAGGCGTCGGGGCCGCTTGCCGGGAGAGCCCCGAAGGGATTTAATGGAACCAGAAATAATGGACAAGGAGGAACGATGCCTCCCGGCCGAGGTACCGATCAGGGCGATTCCCGCACCGGGATGAAGATGCTTGCCCGCCAGGTATCCGAAGATCGGATGCGGAAGTTCGAAGGCTACATGGAGGAAATCTTCTCGGCTTTCGGGATGGATATGGACACGCCGGCCACGCGGGACACCCCGCGGCGTTTTCTCCGGGCGATGCTGGACAGCACCGACGGGTACGAGGGCGATCCGAAGCTGATCACGGTGTTCGATACCGAGTGCCGCGGAGGGCCGGACTGCCGGCTCAGCCAGATCGTGGAAGGTCCGATTCCGTTCTTCAGCCTCTGCGAACACCACGCGCTTCCATTCTACGGCCGCGCATACGTGGGGTACATCGCCCACGAGCAGATCATCGGCCTGTCCAAGCTCACGCGGCTCGTGCGCCTGTATGCGAAACGGTTTACCGTGCAGGAGCGGATCGGCCAGCAGATCGCCGATTCCCTGGATGCAATGCTCCACCCGCATGGCGTTGCGGTGTACCTCGACGCACACCACCTGTGCACCCAGATGCGGGGGGTCCGGGAGACGGCGCCGCTGACCCGTACAACGTTCTGGCGCGGGAATTACGAAAGCGACCCGTCGCTTCGGACCGAGTTCTACGTGGCATGCGGGCTGCACCGCTTCGAAGCCGGGACCCGGTAGACGGCCGGATGCGATGATTCCTCTTGCGCCCCTGGAATCCCTCTTCGAAACCGGGCAGGGGGAGGAGCTTCCTCTCCCCCCTGAACTGTCGGCGCTCTACGGACCGCTTCGCTTCCCGGCGTGCAGGGGCCGCAGGTACGTCATAGGCAATTTCGTGACCACGTTGGACGGCGTCGCATCCCTCTCCGACCCCGGGCTGCCGGGAGGAGGACCCATCAGCGGTTCCAATCCGCACGACAGGATGGTGATGGGGCTGCTGCGGGCGGTCGCCGACGCGGTGATCGTCGGCGCCGGTACGCTGCGCTCGGTCCCCCGTCACATTTGGACGGCCGAGCACATCTTCCCGGCTCTGGCCGAATCGTACCGTCGGCTTCGGGCCGCGCTGGGGAAGAACGCCCCGCCCTTGAACGTCATCGTAACGGCGCGCGGCGAAATCGACCCGGACCTTCCCGTTTTCCGGTCCGGGGACGTAAAGACTATCGTCGTCACAACGCCGGCCGGCGCCGATTCGATCCGTGAAAGAGGCTTTCCCGGGTCGGTCGGGATCGAGGAAGTGAGCGGCGCGGCCGGTATCGGCGCCCGGGAGGTTCTGTCCGCGATCGGCCGGGTCCTCCACGGGGAATTATTCCTTGTCGAGGGCGGGCCGCGGTTGATGGGGGATTTCTTCGCGGAGAAGCGCCTGGACGAGCTTTTTTTGACGCTTGCTCCGCAGGTTGCCGGCAGGGATGGGGCCGTAGAGCGTCCGGGATTCGTCGCGGGCAAGCGCTTTGCGCCGGATCGCCCCCTATGGGGAACGCTTGCCGGCGCGAAGCGCGGCGGCAGTCATCTGTTTTTAAGGTACGCGTTCGCCGCCGAAGAATGATCTCCCGGCGGGATCAGGCAGGAAAAAAGCCGGGGGATTGCCCGATTCGGCAACCCCCCGGGTCGGGGGCGATCGGCAAGGTTACGCGGCCTTCGGATACTTGACGCCCTCCACCGGCGCGGCTTCGCCGATGTACGTGAACGGGGATTCAGCCCAGAATACGGAGTTTCCCTTCGATTCCTCGTCGGCCATGTTGCCGAGAAGGATGCCGCACGCCGCGATAACCGCCAGCGCGAGCCCGCACAGCACGGTAAACGGGGAACTGAACAATTCGATGTCAAAGAGGATGCCTTCCATCTTTCTCACCTCCTTCCTTTCTGAATCCACTATAGGGCCGGGCACGGAAGGGGTCTGTGCGACCTTTCACATTGCCACCCTCGGTGCTATCCTCAATCGTTGACTGCACCGGCAAGCCCCGCGCGGGCATGACGGTCCGGGAGGGAATGATGCCGTTCATCGTCCGTATGGGCGCCAGCGCCATCGCAATCCTGATCATCGCTTACCTGCTCCCGTCGGTGATGTCGGCCGACGGCCCGATGGCGGCGCTTGCGGCCGCGTTCGTGCTGGGATTGGTCAACGCGATTATCCGGCCGGTTTTCGTCCTCCTCACGCTCCCGGTAACCGTGGCGACTCTCGGGATATTCCTCGTCGTGATAAACGGATTGCTACTTTGGCTCGTCTCCGCCATCGTCCCCGGCGTCCATGTCAACGGGTTCCTCGGGGCCGTTGCGGGCTCGCTGCTCATAAGCGCAATCTCATGGATCCTCACGAGGATCGTTCCATGAGCGTCTCCATCCGGTTCCTGGGCGGCGTGCGTGAGGTGACCGGCTCGTGCATCCTGTTGCAGTCCGGCCGAGCCAGGTTCCTCGTCGACTGCGGGATGTTCCAGGGCGGTTCCGAGAGCGACAGGAAGAACGCCCGTCCTTTCGCCGTTCCCCCGTCCTCGATCGATTTCGTCCTTTCCACCCACGCCCATATCGACCATTCCGGGCTGCTCCCAAAGGTAGTGCACGACGGATTCAAGGGGCGGATTTATGCCACTCCGGCGACGGCCGACCTGTTGAGGGTGATGCTTCCGGATTCCGGACACATCCAGGAGAGGGAGGCGGAGTGGCAGACAAGGAGGGCGATGCGGGCGGGGAATCGCGACGGGCAACCTATTTACACGGAAGCGGATGCCCTGGCGGTTCTACCGCGCCTGGAACCGGTTCCTTACGGAAAAGAGTTCGAGCCCGCGCCTGGGATCCGTGTCCGCTTCCTGGATGCGGGGCATATTCTCGGGTCGGCGATCGTGTGCGTCTCGATCAGGGACGGCGGCAGGGACAGGGAACTCGTCTTCACCGGGGACCTTGGCCACCGGGGCCTCCCGATAGTGCGGGACCCGGCGTCCGTTGAGAAAGCCGACGTCCTCGTCATGGAGTCCACCTACGGGAACCGGGTGCACAAGGGGATGGAGCAGACGATAGAGGAGTTCCTGCACGCCGTGACGGACACCCTCGGTCGGAAAGGCGGCAACGTGATCATTCCCGCCTTTGCCGTGGGCCGCGCCCAGGACATACTTTACCTGTTGGCCGACCTGACCCGCCAGGGAAGGATTTCCGGGATCACGCTGTACATAGACTCGCCGCTGGCGGCGCAGGCCACGCAGATTACCCTTCGCCACCCGGAATGCTTCGACGACAACACGCGACAGGCGCTGGCATGGAGAGAGGCGCACCCCGACCGGTTCCGGGTCGTCGTCACAGCGAGCGTCGATGAGTCGATGGCGCTCAACTCCATGCGTGGAGGCGGGATCATAATGGCGGGCAGCGGGATGTGCGAGGCCGGGAGGATAAAGCATCACCTCAAGCACAATCTATGGCGCAAGGAGTCCAGCATCGTCATCGTCGGTTTTCAGGCGGCGGGGACGCTCGGCCGCAAGATAGTCGACGGAGCGAAATATGTCCGTGTCCTCGGGGAAGACATCGCGGTGGCGGCCGACATCTACACGATCGGAGGGCTGTCGGCGCACGCGGACCGGGACGATCTGCTCGCCTGGGCCGGGGAGTTCCGCTCACCGCCGGAGCAGGTCTTCGTAGCCCACGGCGAGGAATCCGTATCCCTTGGATTCGCGCAGGAGCTGCGCAGCCGCCTCAAGTGGAACGCCGAGGTTCCGGTTCCAGGGCAGCCGCTGGAGGTCTGAAACCGGACGCGCCTCTCCCGGAACCACGGGCTATTCCTTTCATCTCTATCTTGAGAACGAAAGGAAAGGAGATGGGGGATGAAGGCAGCGAAGAAAATGAAGATCGTTCGGGGGGTCGAGCCGATCCCCAAGGGATTTCATACAGTTACACCATGCCTGATGGTCCGCGGCGCGGACCGCGCATTGGAGTTCTACCGGAAGGCATTCGGGGCGGAAGTGCTCGACCGCCTGACCGGACCGGACGGCAAATCGGTCATCCATGCGCAGATCAAGGTCGGGGACTCGTTCATTTTCCTGGGCGACGAAGTCCCGGGCATGGAGGGCGGCGCTCCCGAGAAATACGGAGGCTCGCCGGCGTCGCTCCACCTGTACGTCGAAGACGTTGACGCAGCGGTCGAACGGGCGGTAACGGCCGGGGCGCAGGTCCGTATGCCGGTCGCGGACATGTTCTGGGGGGACCGCTACGCCAAGGTCGCCGACCCGTTCGGGTACGAATGGGGGCTCGCCACCCGCAAGGAGGACTTGACCCCCGACGAGATCCGCCGCGGGGCTGAGGAGTTCTTCAAAAAACAATCGGGCGGCGGCCATCAGTGAACCGCGCCGCACAGTGAATCGCCGGGGGCCGGGCGGCGGGGGCCGGGTGGATCGAAAACGTCTCGTCGCGTTCCTTTTCCTTGCCTGGTGCGCCGCGGCGTTCGCCGGGGCGCCCGGCGCGCTGGGTCATGTGCGGGAGACCCCGGAAGATATCCTGAAACAGATCGGCGTTGACGAGAATCCGGGGGGTCAGGTTCCCCCCGGACTCGCCTTGCGAAACGAGGAAGGGAAAACGGTCCGGATCGGAGATTTCTTCGTGAAGGGGCCGGTCGTTCTTACGCTCAATTACTACACCTGTCCCATGTTATGTCCCCTGACCCTGCGCAATCTGCTGTCGGCTGCGGAAGCCGTGGGCGGGATATCGCTCGAACGCGATTTCCGGATCGTAACCGTCAGCATCGACCCCGACGAGAAACCTGAGGCGGCGCGCGCGCGGGCAGACGAAATGCACGCGATGATGAAGGCGGCCGGCCCCCCCGGCGCGAGATGGGCGTTCCTTTCAGGAGGCCGGGAGGAAATCGCGAAGCTGACCGCCGCCGTCGGGTTCCGTTACCGGAAGCTTGAAAACGAGTTCGCCCATCCCAACGTCGTCGTGGTCCTCACGCAAGGCGGGAGGATTTCCCGGTACCTGTACGGTATCGAGCAGGATCCGCGGGACCTGCGGCTGGCTCTCATCGAGGCGGCCGGCGGACGGATAGGGGAGTCTCCGAACGTCAACCGGGCGCTGCTGTACTGCTTCCATTACGACCCCGTCGCGAAAAAATACGCGCTTTACGCCAGGAACATCATGAAGGCCGGCGGCATTTTCACCCTTGTCTTGCTGGGGTCTTTGTATTTAGCCTTGTGGAAGCGCCGAAAACCACGGACCCTTGCGGGCGGATCGGGGGATGGATGACGAACGCGTACGCGGCGGGCGAGGCGGCTTCACGTTCCGCCCTCCAGATAGACGCAGTCTTTTTCTTCATAACAGCTGTTTCGCTCTTTTTCTTCTTCCTGGTCGAAGGGCTTCTCATTTATTTCGCCATACGATACCGCAGGAAGAAGGCCTCGGAGGACGCGGCGACCTCCGATGTCAAGAGCCACCTCGTACTTGAAATCGTGTGGGTGATCATACCATCCATCGTGGTGCTGGCTTTTTTCGCCTACGGCTACGTGGTCTACCAGGACGTCACCACTGCGGCCCCCGGCTCGAGCGACATAAACGTCGTCGCCCGCCAGTTCTCGTACGAGTTCAAGTACCCCGACGGAAATACCACCGTCGACGAGCTGCGGCTGCCGGTCGGGAAGCCGGTCAAGCTGATCATGACCTCGCAGGACGTCCTCCACGGATTTTTCGTCCCGGACTTCCGGCTCAAGCAGGACGTCGTGCCGGGGCAATACACCTACCTTTACCTCCAGCCCGACAGGGAGGGGACATACGACATCTTCTGCACCCAATACTGCGGGACGGGACATTCCACGATGCGGGCCAAGCTAGTGGTTATGTCCCCGGGCGATTACGCTAAATGGGCGCAGGCCGCAAAAACCGCGGGGGCCGCCCGTTCGCTTCCCGAGATGGGGAAGGAACTGCTTTCGAAATCCGGCTGCCTGGGATGCCATTCCATCGACGGGAGCGTCAAGATCGGTCCGACCTTCAAGGGGCTTTACGGCAGGGAATCGCACCTTGAAGGGGATCGCGAGGTCGATGCGGACGAGGAATACATACGGGAGTCGATCTACGACCCGGGAGCGAAGATAGTAAAGGGTTTTCCCAACGTCATGCCGACCTTCAAGGGCCGCCTATCCGACGACGACATCGCGGCGGTGATCGCATACCTGAAGACGCTGTCTGACGGCAAATCGGAACGGGAGAAGGAAAAAAAGGAGAAGGGAGAGACGAAAAAGTAGGGAGAAATGTAGATAAGCCGCCTGCCGGCACGCAACCTTATTGCGGATGACGTCATCGCATACGGTGAAAAACGTAATAATGGCGGGAGATGATGAATGGCGGAAACCACCGCTGACGGTGCGGCCATCACCCTGAACGGAAACGGTAGATCGAAGGGGTACCTGGAAGAAAAGGGTTTCTGGTCCTGGGCCCTGACGTTGGATCACAAGCGGATCGGCGTTCTTTACCTGCTGACAACGCTTCTTTTCTTTCTCGTGGGCGGGGTATTCGGCCTCCTGATCCGGATCAAGCTGATGTATCCCGGGCAGGAGATATTCAGCCACCACGTCTACAACGTAATTTTCACCCTCCACGGATCGATAATGATTTTCCTTTTCGTCATCCCGGCAATCCCGTCGGGACTGGGCAACTTCTTCATACCGCTGCTGATAGGGGCCCGGGACGTCGCCTTCCCGAGACTCAACCTCGCCAGCTACTGGTTCTTCGTCGCGGGGATACTGATCATGGTGGCATCGCTCCTCCGGCCCATGGATACGGGATGGACCTTCTACACCCCCTATTCCGCAAAGACCTCTGCCGACGTCACCCTCCTTTCCTTCGGCATCTTCCTTATCGGCATGTCGTCGATCCTGACCGGGCTTAACTTCCTCGTCACGATCCACAAGCTCCGGGCGCCCGGGATGGACTGGCACAAGCTGCCCCTTTTCATCTGGGGGATGTATTCGACGAGCATCATACAGGTCGTGGCGACCCCCGTGGTGGGGATAACATTCCTTCTCCTCGCGATGGAGCGGCTCTTCGGGATCGGGTTCTTCGATCCCGCGAAGGGAGGAGACCCGATCCTGTTCCAGCATTTTTTCTGGTTCTACTCGCACCCGGTGGTCTACGTCATGATCCTCCCCGCCATGGGAATCATCTCCGAGGTCGTGCCGGTCTTTTCGCGCAAGCCCATCTTCGGGTACAAGGCGATCGCATACTCGTCGCTGGCCATCGCGTTCATCGG
>DATBLU010000239.1:0-2828 GCA_036555205.1 Candidatus Deferrimicrobiaceae bacterium | reverse complement strand
AATCCTTGAGGACCTTGATCACCACCCCATGGATGATCTGGCCCTCCTCGGGCACCTCGATGCTTTCCTCGTACAGCTTGGCGAAATCGTCCTCGTTCTTGCCAGCAGCCGGTCCGCCGGCGCCCTCTTCCCCCCCCCGGGAAGGGTCGGCCAGGTTCAGTTTGCTTTCCATAAGTTCCACCTCTAGTGGGGTTTCCTGAATACTACTATCCTCGGAATCAGCCGAGAATGCAAACCGTCCGGAAAAAATAATACTATCACTGATAGTAGGAAACCTGGATATTTTCTTCCCGCCAGATCGCCCGTATCCTTTCGACCAGCTCTTCTATTATCCATTCGGGAGTCGAAGCGCCCGCGGTCACGCCAAGGCAGGATACCCCCGAGAGCGTGTCGGGGGAAAGTTCCGACGCCGTCTCGATGTGAAGGACCTTCGGGTTTAGCTCCCTGCATATCTCGGCCAGCCGCCTGGTGTTGGCGCTGTTGTACCCGCCCAGGACGATCATGACGTCCGCATTGCGGGCCACGGCCATCGACTCCTTCTGCCGGAGCACCGTGGCGTTGCAGATCGTGTTGTACACCCGGACCTCGGGGATCCTCTTGAGCGCGACCGAGACGAATTCCATAAGATTCTCGAAGGATTGTGTGGTCTGTGCGACTACGCCCACCTTGCGGATCCCGGTCGCTTCCTTCAAGTCAGAAAGCGAGGTGATGACCGGCACACCGGTTTCTATATAGCTGATGATGCTTTTGACCTCCGGGTGGTTGGCATCGCCCACCACCGTCACGGCGTACCCTTCGCGGCTCAAGGAGCGGGCGTACTCCTGGGCCTTCTTCACGAACGGGCAGGTGGCGTCGATGATCTGCACGTTTTTGCCTGCCAGCTCCTCCGCGTCGCGCCGGGTTATCCCATGGGAGCGGACGATCACCTTCCCGCAGGGGATGTGGTCCACCGATTCGACCACGTGCACCCCCTTCTTCTCCAGCTCCTCCACCGCCTGCGGGTTGTGGATCAGCGGACCCAGGGAATGGATGGGTATGGCGTCCGGCCCGGAAGTCCCGCTCGCGGCAGCCTTGCCGGCCGTCTCGTTGGCGATGGAGATGGCCCGCTTGACCCCGAAGCAGAACCCCGCGCTGGCGGCGATGAGGATCCGTTTCACGGCGCCAGCCTCTTCTTAACGTTTTCGGGTAGCCGGCGCAGAATCTCCTCGACGGCCTCTTCCGCGGAGAGCGTCGTCGTGTCGACGCAGATCGCCCCTTCGGCCATGCGCAGCGGTGAATTGTCCCTCGTGCTGTCCTGGATGTCGCGCATCAGCACCTCGCGCAAAACCTCCTCGAAAGGTTTCTTCGCGCCGGCTCCCCACTCGCGGTACCGGCGCATCGCCCTTACGGCGGCATGGGCGTCCAGGAAGATCTTGGCATCCGCGTCCGGGAAGACCACGGTCCCCGTGTCGCGCCCCTCCAGGACGACGCCGCCCCGCTCGCCCATCTTCCTCTGCAGCGCCACCATCGCCTCGCGCACCTGCCTGTGCGTCGAGACCTCGGACGCCCCCATGCTCATCTCCGGGGTGCGTATGGCTGCGCTTACGTCCTCGCCGCCCAGGTGCAGGCGAAGGTCTCCACCCTCCCCGCGCCTGAATTCCATCGGAAGCTCCGCGCACATGCGGCCCAGGCCGGCGCCGTCGCTCCAGGGAATCCCCGCCCTTCGCGCGGCAAGGGCGCATGCGCGGTACATCGCGCCCGTGTCCAGCCGGGTGAGGGAGGCGCGATCCGCAAGCATGCGCGAAACTGTCGTCTTGCCCGCCCCGGAGGGTCCGTCGATAGCCAGAACGGGGAGTTCCCTCACGCGATCACTCCTTCCAGCATACCTCCGAAACCGGGGAAGGACGTGTCGATGCAAGCCGTGTCGGTGATCTCGACGGGGACCGCGGCCGCGGCGGAGAGGACCGCCAGGGACATCGCTATCCTGTGGTCTCCCCGGCTGTCGCACCGGACCCCGGGGACGATCTGCGCGGGACCGTCGATCCGTATTCCGTCGGGATATTCCTCGCACGATACCCCTAGCGATGACAGCGCGGTCGCCATCGTTCCGATCCTGTCCGACTCCTTTACCCGCAGCTCTCCCGCCCCGCGGATAACGGTGCGGCCGTTCGCCAGCGCGGCGGCCGCGCAAAGGGCCGGGACCTCGTCGATCAGCGAGGGGATCTCCCGCGGGGAAACCTCGGTCCCCGTCAGCTCCGCCCCAAGCACCACGATGTCGGCCACCGGCTCCCCGCCTTCCTCCCTCAACGACTCCAGCCGGATCTCGGCCCCCATCTTCCGCAGCACGGTGATAATGCCCGTCCGCAGCGGGTTCACGCCGACTCCCGGAAGGTGCAGCTCCGCCCCGGGCACGCACGCAGCCAGCACGATGAAGAACGCGGCCGAAGATATGTCGGCCGGCACGTCGATAGAGAGCGGCCGAAGCGTCGAAGCGGGCAGGACGTTCACCTCTTCCCCGCGCCTGGCGACCTTTGCGCCCATCGAGGAAAGCATCCTCTCCGTGTGGTCCCTCGACGGCAGCGGCTCCACGACGGTCGTCGGCCCCGCGGCGTACAGCCCGGCAAGAAGGATGGCGGACTTGACCTGCGCGGAGGACACGGGCATCTCGTACCGCATCCCCGAAAGCTTCCCTCCCCTGATGCAGAGCGGCGGCAGCGTGTTCCCCCGCCTGCCCGAGATCGACGCACCCATGCGCGCGAGCGGCTCCACGATGCGCTTCATAGGACGGCGGCGAAGGTAGCGGTCTCCCGTGACGATCGTCATGAACGGCTGCGCGGCGAGTATGCCCG
>DATBLU010000234.1:0-2710 GCA_036555205.1 Candidatus Deferrimicrobiaceae bacterium | reverse complement strand
CCGGTCCCCGCGGGACGGGAAAAACATGCGGAAATACTCGACGGCGCACAGCAGGGCGGCGAACAGGGCAAGCGCGGCGAAGGGCCACCCCTTCCCGTACAGGATCGTGCATACGAGCATCGGCAGGATGACGGCGGCTGTGGCGACCCTTTTCCAGAGCATCAGGAGGGAGGCCCGGCCTGATCCGAGGTCAAACCGAACCGGCGCTGCCTCCGGGAGTACTCATCGAGCGCCTGGAGGAATTCCGGCTTGCCGAAATCGGGCCATAGCACGTCTGTGAACACGAACTCGGCGTAGGCGGCCTGCCACAGCAGGAAGTTGCTTATCCTGCGCTCGCCGCTGGTGCGTATGACCAGGTCCGGGTCGGGCATCCCCGCAGTGTCCAGGCGGAGGGCGAATTCCGTTTCGGATACGTCGCCCGGCGAAATCTTTCCCACCGCCGCCTCCGCCGCCAGTTTCCGGGCCGCCCTGGCGATCTCGTCCCTTCCCGCGTAGGAGAGCGCCAGGGTCAGCGTCATCTCGGAGTTCGCGGCCGTGGCGGAAATGGTCCGTTCCAGGACCTCGCGGACGAACGCCGGCAGCCGGGAAACTTCTCCTATGGCGTTCAGGCGGATGCGGTGGCGCGCAAGCTCGGGAAGCTCCTCCAGCAGGAACTCCTTGAGAAGCCTCATAAGGGTGGAAACCTCGACCTCGGGCCTTCCCCAGTTTTCCACGGAGAAGGCGTAAAGGGTCAGGTAGGGGATCCCCAGCTCCCGCGCGCACTCCACGATCGCGCGGACGGCGCGGATCCCCATCCTGTGGCCCTCGACGCGGTGAAGCCCGCGCAGCTTCGCCCATCGCCCGTTCCCGTCCATTATGACGGCGACGTGGCGGGGAAGCGCGGCTGCGTCGGTTCCGCCGCTTTGCATGTGGCCGAAGGCTACTGGTACCGGGGGAGCGTCCTAGTTCTGGACGATCGCTCCGGTAGGGCAGGTATCGACGCAGGCGAGGCAGTCGCTGCAGGTGTCGTTCACCTTGTACTTCTCGCCCTCCTCGATGGACCCGGTGGGACACGTTTCCATGCAGGCCCCGCATGCTGTGCACTCGTCGGTGATTCGTACGGCCATCGCTCTTTCCTCCTTCCGGTTGCGGTCGATTGAATGGAGGCCGAAAGGCCCTTCAGACCTCCATTATCTCCTGTTCCTTTGCTTTCAGTATGTCGTCTATCTTCTTGACGAAGGCGTCGGTCTCCTTCTGGATCCGCTCCTGGCCGCGCTTCATCGCGTCCTCGGAAATTTCCTTCTTCTTCTCCTTCTCCTTCGTGCGCTCGATCGCCTCGCGGCGCACGTTGCGCACCGCGACTTTGGCGTCCTCGGCCATCTTCTTCACCAGCTTCACCAGCTCCTTCCGGCGCTCCTCCGTGAGGGGAGGGATGGGGACCCGGACGACCTTTCCGTCGCTCGACGGGTTCAGCCCCAGCCCCGCGGCCTGGATGGCCTTCTCGATCGGTCCTATCATCTTCGCGTCCCAGGGGGTGACGGTGATAAGGCGGCTCTCGGGGACCGAGAGGGTCCCGACCTGCTGGAGCGGAGTAAGCGTCCCGTAATAGTCCACCTTGACGCCGTCGAGCAGTGAGAAGGAGGCCCGCCCGGTCCTGATCTTCCCCAGCTCCTTCCTGAACGACTCGATGCTCCGCGTCATCTTTGCAGCGGCGTCTTTAAGCAGGGCCTCCATGTCAGCGGCCTCCGTGGACGACGGTTCCGATCTTTTCCCCGCGCACGACGCGGACTATGTTCCCCCTCTTCGTCAGGTCGAAGACGACGATCGGGAGTCCGTTGTCCATGCACAGGGAGATCGCCGTGGCGTCCATCACCTTCAGGTTTTTCTTCAGGACGTCTATGTAGGTAAGCTCGGCGAACTTTTTCGCCTTTTTGTCCGCCATCGGATCCCGGTCGTAAACGCCGTCGACCTTCGTCGCCTTGAGGATGGCCTCGGCGTTGATTTCCATGGCGCGCAGCGCCGCGGCGGTGTCCGTCGTGAAGTACGGGTTGCCTGTCCCGCCGGCGAAAATGACAACCCGGCCCTTCTCGAGGTGGCGCAGGGCCCGGCGCCTGATGTACGGCTCGGCTATCGCCCTCATCTCGATGGCCGAAAGAACCCTCGTCACCACGCCGTCCCGCTCGAGCCGCTCCTGCAGGGCAAGGCTGTTGATGACGGTCGCCAGCATCCCCATGTAATCGGCCGAGGCCCGGTCTATGCCGAAATCCCGGCTGGTCCGGATGCCGCGGAAGATGTTTCCGCCGCCCACGACCAGTGCTACCTGGACGCCCAATTCCGTGACTTGCCGAATCTCCGCCGAGAGGGTGGCGAGGACCTCCGGAGCCAGCCCGTATTCCTGCTTTCCCATCAGGGCCTCCCCCGACAGCTTGAGCAGTATCCGGCTGTAGACGGGCTTAGCCACGCTCCCTCACGACTTGCCGAGCTGCTTCGCCACCTCGGCCGCAAGGTCGTCGGACCGCTTTTCCATCCCCTCGCCGACCTGGTAGCGTGCGAATGCGGCCACCCTTACCTCCGCCCCGGCTTTTGAGGCGGCCGACTTCAGAAGATCCCTCACCTTCCGGTCCGGGTCCTTGATGAACGCCTGCTCGACCAGGCAGAAATCCCCGTAGAACTTCTCCAGCTTGCCCTCGGCGATCTTGTCGAGGATCTTCTCCGGCTTGCCCGCCGCCAG
>DATBLU010000217.1:0-4967 GCA_036555205.1 Candidatus Deferrimicrobiaceae bacterium | reverse complement strand
GCGGAAGGGATCAGAGCCATGCCGTACCGGCGCGCGACGCTCTTCGAAGGAATGATGCCGCCCGGCAGCGCGGGCCGCGTCGAGCAGGCGAAGAACGCCATCCCCGCCCTGGCGATCGCCGCCGCGCGGTCGCTGTCCGGGAGGGAAAGGGCTTGCCCATGCGCGGTTTCGATGGAAAGATATCGCCGGAAGGGCGTCATCGGGGACGATTTCAGGGAATGGGTGTCTAGTTGAAGCTTCGCGAAGAACACTTTCAGGTGATCTGCAGGACGATCCTCTCCCGCTGGAAACAGAAGGGGATGATCCGGCCGAAGGCCGACGACGGCGTCCTGCTGGCGAAAATGGTCGGCGAGGTCCAGAAGGATTTCCGGCGGGAGGAGGCGCTCGACCGGGAGGTCGAGGCGCTGATGGAGAAGCATTCCCGGGAGATGTCGCTGTCGCAGGCCAATTCCCGGGTCCTGTTCCAGAAGATCAAGGAGCGCCTCGCGAGCGAGCGGGGGATAGTCCTGTGAGCCTTCGGGGAATGACGCCGTGCGCCTGACCGAGGACCGCATATCCCACCTTTCCCGCCTGGTGATCGACCGCCTGTACAAGGACGACCTGGCCGATTTCCCCGACGAGGGGATGGCGCATCGCGAGGCGAAGGCGGCGCTCCAGGCGTATGTCCGGGCCGAGGACGAGGTGGACTCCTTCGTCCGGGGCAAGATCGCCCGGCTGTCCCGTCGCCCCCCCGAGGGGGGCAGGGAATGGGAGATCCTCTACCGGAAGTATTTCGAGGAGGAGATGGCCCGGCGCAAGCTGTAAATCCGCCGCTTCCCCCCCCTTTAACCGCGTTACCCCTTGACAGCCCCACGGAAGGTCTATTATATTTTCTGTTAGCACTCGCTAATGATGAGTGCTAACAGCCGCAAGGCCATCACCCCATACACAACAGCAGGAGGAGGCGCCATGAAGGTAAAGCCGTTGCAGGACAGGATTCTGATCAAGCGCGTTGAGGAGGAGACGAAGACCAAGGGCGGAATCATCATCCCCGACAGCGCAAAGGAGAAGCCCCAGGAAGGGCTGGTGGTCGCGGTGGGATCCGGCAAGGTGAACGACAAAGGGACCCGCATTCCCCCCGAGGTAAAGAAGGGAGACCGCATCCTCTTCGGGAAGTATTCCGGGACCGATATCAAGGTCGACGGCGAGGAGCACCTGATCCTTCGCGAGGAAGACATCCTCGCCATCATCGAAAAATAGCGAATCCCCACACAAGAGACGACAAAAGGAGGAGTGAAAAAGATGGCGAAACAGCTGAAATTCAGTGAGGAGGCTCGCGCCGCGATCAAGATCGGCGTGGACGTCCTGGCGGATGCGGTCAAGGTGACCCTGGGCCCCAGGGGCCGCAACGTGATAATCGAGAAGTCGTTCGGCTCGCCGCTCGTCACGAAGGACGGCGTGACCGTGGCCAAGGAAGTGGAGCTGCCGGACAAGTACGAGAACATGGGCGCACAGATGGTGAAGGAAGTGGCATCCAAGACGAGCGACGTGGCGGGCGACGGCACCACGACGGCCACCGTCCTGGCGCAGAAGATCTACCAGGAGGGCGCCAAGCTGGTGGCGGCCGGGTACAACCCCATGGACCTCAAGCGCGGGATCGACAAGGCTGTCGAGGCGCTGGCGGCCGAGCTCAAAAAATTGTCCAAGCCGACCAAGGATCCGAAAGAGATCGCACAGGTCGGGACGATTTCGGCGAACAACGACGAGACGATCGGCAACATCATCGCCGAGGCGATGTCCAAGGTCGGCAAGGAAGGGGTCATAACGGTCGAGGAAGCCAAGGGGATGGAGACGACGCTTGAGATCGTGGAAGGGATGCAGTTCGACCGCGGCTATCTCTCCCCGTACTTCGTCACCGATCCCGAGAGGATGGAAGTGATCCTCGAGGACCCGTACATCCTCATCCATGAGAAGAAGAGCTCCAACCTGAAGGACCTTCTCCCGCTGCTGGAGCAGATCGCCCGCTCGGGCAAGCCGCTCCTCATCGTGGCGGAAGAGGTCGAGGGCGAGGCGCTGGCCACCCTGGTCGTCAACAAGCTGCGCGGCACGCTGCACGCCTCCGCGGTGAAGGCCCCCGGCTTCGGCGACCGCCGCAAGGCGATGCTCGAGGATATCGCGGTCCTCACCGGCGGAAAGGCCATCGCAGAAGAGATGGGGATCAAGCTCGAGGCCGTCCAGCTCACAGACCTGGGCCGGGCCAAGCGGGTTGTGATCGACAAGGACAACACGACGATCATCGACGGCGCGGGCAAGAAGGCCGACATCGAAGGGCGCGTCAAGCAGATCCGCGCGCAGGTCGAGGAGACCACCTCCGACTACGACAAGGAGAAGCTCCAGGAGCGGCTTGCCAAGCTGGTCGGCGGCGTAGCCGTGATCAACGTCGGGGCGGCCACCGAGACCGAGATGAAGGAGAAGAAGGCGAGGGTGGAGGATGCGCTTCACGCCACCCGTGCCGCGGTGGAGGAAGGGATAATCCCCGGCGGCGGCGTGGCCTACATTCGCGCGGCGACGGCGCTCGACGGGATGAAGCTCGACCACGACCAGTCCGCGGGCCTCGACATCGTGAGGAAGGCGCTGTTCGAGCCTGCCAAGCAGATCGCGATCAACGCGGGCCAGGACGGCGGCGTCATCGTCGACAAGATCAAGAACGGGAAGGGCGCCTTCGGGTTCAATGCGGCCACGGAGGAGTTCGAGGACCTGATCAAGGCCGGGATCCTGGACCCCACGAAGGTGGCGCGCGTCGCGCTCCTGAACGCCGCGTCGGTGGCGGGGCTGCTTATCACCACCGAGTGCGCGATCGCCGAGAAACCGGAAGACAAGGAGAAAATGCCCCCCATGCCTCCGGGCGGCGGCGGCGGGATGTATTAGGAAATTGTGATATCATGATGCCAGTCCGGGGGGCGGGGTCACCCGCCCCCCGTTTTTCGAGGTGAGGAAAACCGTGCCGATCTACGAATATCAATGCGGCAAGTGCAGCGAGATCACCGAGCGGCTCCAGGGGATCAACGACTCTCCGCTCAGGAAATGCCCTTCATGCGGCGGCAGGGTGCGCAAGAAGATGTCTTCCGGGGCGTTCGTGCTCAAGGGCTCGGGTTGGTACGCCACCGACTACGCCAAGGGGAACGGAAAGAACGGGAAGAACGGGAAGGGGGAAAAGCCCCCGTCCTGCCCGGCCTCGGGCGGCGAGGCGTCTCCTTCCTGCGCAGGCTGCCCGAAGGCCGAATAGGCGCCGTCCCCGGGTTCTTCCTCTTGCCCCTCTCCGGCGAATTGATGTAGATAAGTACTTCGATTCCATGCCGGGGGGGCATTCCATGCCTGCAAGCCTTATCGACGGGAAGGCCATCGGGGCCGCGGTACGGGCGGAGGTCAAGGAAAGGGCGGCGGAGCTGATCGCCCGCACCGGCATACGGCCGTGCCTTGCCGCCGTACTCGTCGGGGAGGACCCGGCCTCGGCGGTCTACGTCCGCAACAAGGGAAAGGCGTGCATCGAGGCCGGGATGCTTTCCCGGCAGATCAACCTCCCCGCAACCACGTCCGAGAAGGATCTCCTCGACCTCGTGGGCCGGCTCAACGAGGACGATGCGGTCCACGGGATCCTCGTCCAGCTGCCCCTGCCGGGCCAGATCGACGAATCCAGGGTGATCGAAGCGATAGCCCCGGACAAGGACGTGGACGGGTTCCACCCGGTCAACGCGGGAAGGCTCCTCATAGGAAAGCCGGGGTTCGTCCCCTGCACCCCGCTGGGTATCCTCAAGCTTCTCGATTACGAAAAGATCGAGCTTAAGGGGAAGCACGCCGTCGTGGTCGGCCGCAGCAACATCGTCGGCAAGCCGGTGGCCATCCTCCTGCTGTCCCGTCACGCTACCGTTACGATCTGCCACTCCAGGACGCAGGACCTGCCGGGCGTGGTCCGGACGGCCGACGTGGTGATAGCTGCGGTGGGCAAGGCCGAGATGGTGCGCGGCTCCTGGATCAGGCCGGGAGCGGTCGTCGTCGACGTCGGGATAAACCGTCGACCGGACGGCAGGCTGGTCGGGGACGTTGCCTTCGAGGAGGCCAGGGCCGTCGCGGGGAAGATCACGCCGGTTCCGGGCGGCGTCGGCCCGATGACGATCGCGATGCTGCTCCACAACACGCTGGAAGCCGCCGTCCGCAGGGCGGCCGCGGAATAGCCGTGACATCGCCTCCGGACCGGCGCTACGCAAGGACTCACGTCTGGGCGAAGCGCGGCGACAACGGGGATGTCCGGGTCGGACTGACGCACGCGCCGGGATCGTACCTGGGAGACGCCGTCTACGCGGAGCTACCCCCCCTTCACGCGGAAATAGCGGCCGGCGAACCGGTCGGGCTCATCGAATCGTCCTCCGCGGTGTGCGAGGTCGTGGCCCCGGTCTCCGGGATGGTGGTCGATATAAACCCTGCGGCGGGAGATTCGCCCGAAACGATAACGGCCGACCCTTACGGCGAGGGGTGGCTGATGATCGTACGGCCGTCGGACCCTTTCGAGCTGGACGCGCTTCTTTCCTCCGAGGAATACGACCGACTGGCGGGCGAGGAGTAGTTTTCCGGCTTCCGCCCTGCCCGTTTCCCTAACGCAGAATCCGTGTCTGGGTCACCGTATATATGAAGTGGGCGCGGATCTGAAGGTTCGCTATCCTGTACTCGGAAGGGATCGGATCGTAAGGCGACGCCTTGCGTATCGAGCCCAAGGCTTCATCGTCCAGGGCACGGTTCCCCGAGCCGTGAATGAGGGTGACCGATTCCAGCCGCCCGTTCCGGCCGATGATGAAATCCACGATTACGTCCCCCTCGACGCCCGCCGCCGCCGCGGGGTAGCCCCACACGAGCTCTATCTTCCGCTTGATCCCCGCGAAGTAGGATATGTACTGGATCTCGGGAGCGTTGAGGGCGGTCAGGTGGGCCCCCTC
>DATBLU010000207.1:0-5340 GCA_036555205.1 Candidatus Deferrimicrobiaceae bacterium | reverse complement strand
GAGATGGTCATGCCGGGGGACAACGTGTCGATGACGGTCGAGCTGATAGTCCCGGTGGCGATGGAGAAGGAGCTCCGGTTCGCGATCCGCGAGGGCGGCCGCACCGTGGGAGCCGGAGTCGTCTCGGAAATACTGGAGTAGATTCTACCCTTACGGTCACCGGAGAGCGAAATGAGGGACATAATCACGCTTGCGTGCACCGAGTGCAAGATGAAGAACTACACCACGACCAAGAACAAGAAGACCATGACGGACAAGCTCGAGCTGAAGAAGTTCTGCCCGTCGTGCAGGAAGCATACGGCGCACAAGGAAACCAAGTAGCCCGGGGGAGGATAGGCCAGTAGCTCTAACGGCTAGAGCAGCGGACTCCAAATCCGCGGGTTGGGGGTTCGAATCCCTCCTGGCCTGCCATCCTTTATCGAAGGCGGGGAGACGGGGCAAAAGATGGCAAGATCGCTTAAGGACAGGTTGCTGGAACGCCTTCCGGGCACCAGGACGTCGACGGAGGAAGGCAGGCCCAAGGCGAACGGCGCCGGGCTCGTGCAGAAGGTGTCCGTCTTCCTGCAGGAGTTCAAGACGGAGATGAAGAAGGTGACGTGGCCGGGCAGGAAGGAGACGGCGTCCTCGACGGCGGTCGTCATCATAACCGTCCTGCTCATAGTGCTGTTCCTGGGGCTGGTCGACTACGCGCTGGGCCGGATCGTTACTTCCGTCCTGAACTTCTAATCCCTCACAAGAGGACACGATGGGGAAACAGTGGTACGTGGTTCATACCTATTCCGGGTATGAGAAGAAAGTAAGGGAATCCCTCCAGAACCGCATAGAGGCGGAGGGGATGCAGGAAAATTTCGGCGACGTCCTCATCCCGTCCGAAACCGTCGTGGAGATGAAGAAGGGCAAGAAGCGCACCGGAACGCGCAGCTTCTACCCGGGATATCTCCTTGTCCAGATGGATCTCGACGAGCGCACGTGGCACCTGGTGCGGCATACGCCCAAGGTCACTGGATTCGTCGGCGGGAAGAACCCGTCCCCCATCCCCGAGACGGAGGTGGAGGACATCAAGTCGCAGATGGCGGAAGGACGCCTCAAGCCCAAGCCCAAGGTGACCTTCACGGAAGGCGAAAACGTCCGCGTGATCGACGGCCCGTTCAGCAACTTCAGCGGGCTCGTGGACAGCATAAAGGCCGACAAGGGGAAGGTCGTGGTCCTGGTGTCCATCTTCGGCCGCGCGACGCCGGTAGAGCTCGATTTCACGCAGGTCGAAAAAAGCTAAGTCGGAAGGGGAGAGGGAGCCATGGCAAAGAAGGTCGTATCGCAGATCAAGCTTCAGATTCCCGCGGGGAAGGCGAATCCCTCCCCTCCCGTGGGGCCGGCGCTGGGACAGCACGGCGTCAACATCATGGAGTTCTGCAAGTCTTTCAACGCGAAGACGGCGTCCCAGGAGGGCATGATCATACCCGTCGTGATCACGGTTTTCGCGGACCGGTCCTTCACCTTCATCACCAAGACCCCCCCCGCGTCGGTGCTGCTGCTCAAGGCGGCCGGGTTGGAGAAGGGGAGCAAAACGCCGAAGCGCGAGAAGTGCGGCCGGATCGCGCGGGCCAAGGTGGAGGAGATCGCGAAGCTCAAGATGACGGACCTGGACGTAAAGGACCTGCAGGCCGCCATCAAGACGATCGAGGGAACGGCCCGCAGCATGGGGCTCGAGGTTTTCTAGACAGGGGTTGTACCGCAAGGCCATCGAAGGGAGAGAGAAATGCCGACGCACGGTAAAAAGTACCTGGAAGCACGGAAGAAGGTGAACAGGGAGGCAAAGTATTCTCTCGAGGAAGCGCTGGACCTGCTCAAGCAGACGGCGCAGGCGAAGTTCGACGAGACGGTCGAGGTGGCGCTGAGACTGGGCGTCGACCCCAAGTACCCCGACCAGCAGGTGCGCGGCTCCGTCGTGCTGCCGCACGGCACCGGGAAGTCCATCAAGGTTCTCGTTTTCGCCAAGGGAGAGAAGGAAAAGGAAGCGCAGGAGGCCGGGGCCGATTTCGTCGGGGGCGAGGAGATGGTGGCCAAGATCCAGGGGGGCTGGATGGACTTCGACAAGGCCGTCGCGACCCCGGACATGATGGGCGCCGTCGGAAAGATCGGAAAGATCCTGGGCCCTCGGGGCCTGATGCCGAACCCCAAGGTGGGAACCGTGACGTTCGACGTCACGAGGGCGGTCCGGGATCTCAAGGGCGGCAAGGTCGAGTTCAAGGTCGACAAGACGGGGACGCTGCACGCTGGGATCGGAAAGGTGAGCTTCGGGAAGGACAAGATACGCGAGAATTTCCTCACGTTTTTCGAGGCCATAATGAAGGCGAAGCCTTCGGCGGCCAAAGGGACGTACATAAGGACGCTGGCCCTTTCCACCACGATGGGCGTGGGGATCAGGCTGAACGCGGGAGTTCTGCAGTCGGATCAGCGTTAGGCGCTCTTTGCCATACGGGAACTTCTTTTGTCAAAGACCGCGGGTTCGCCGCAGGCGACCAAGGGGGCGGAAAATGATCGGTTTCGCCCGGCCCGCGCAGACAAGGGGAGCAGGAGATGACGGGAAATCGGCTTGTTGTCTCGCGCGCCCTCTGCCTTTGACGGAGGTTTCGATAGAAGTCAAATCTCTTCGAGGAAAGGGGGGCATGCGCGAGTGAAAGAAAAAAGCAAGGCGGAAACCGTAGAGGCGTTGCGCCGCACGATCGAGGCCCAGAAGGGAGCGATCGTGACGGAATTCCGGGGCCTTACCGTCGCCGAGATCACGAACCTCCGGAAGAAGCTGCGGGAGGTCGACGCCGAGTTCAAGGTCATCAAGAACACGCTGATGCGCCTGGCGGCGAAGGACACCGACTTCGGCCGGCTGAACGAGTTCTTCTCGGGGCCGACGGCCGTCGCCTTGACACACGGCGACCCGGTCGCGCTGTCGAAAGCGATGAAGGATTTCGCCGGCGGAAGCCAGAAGATCAAGCTCAAGGCGGGCTTCTTCGACGGGAGGGTGCTAGGGGTAAAAGAGGTGGAGACGCTGGCGGAGGTCCCGCCGCGCGAGGTCCTGTTGGGCCGGCTGGCCTGCGGCCTGGCGTCGCCGCTTTCGCGCCTGGCGCAGGCGCTCTCCGGTCCGCAGCGGAAGCTGGCCTATGCGCTTCAGTCCATTCACGACAAAAAAACCGCACAAGAAACCGCAGGATAACGGGAGGAATCCGATGGGATCCATGAACAAGGAAGAATTCATCAAGATGGTGGAAGGGTTGACGGTCCTGGAGCTCCACGAGTACGTGAAGGCGCTCGAGGACCGGTTCGGCGTTACGGCGGCCGCGCCGGTGATGGCGGTCGCGGCTGCCGCGGGCGCTGCGGCGCCGGCGGCCGAGGAGAAGACCGAGTTCGACGTCATTCTTACCGGGTTCGGGGCGAACAAGATCCAGGTTATCAAGGTCGTAAGGGAAGTGACCGGTCTCGGCCTGAAGGAAGCCAAGGACCTTGTCGAGGGCGTGCCCAAGCCGCTTAAGGAAGCCGTCGCAAAGAAGGACGCCGAAGACTTGAAGAAGAAGGTGGAGGAAGCGGGGGGAACGGCGGAAATAAAGTAGCTCCCGTAACCTAAGCGAACGACGGCGGGGGGGCGGAATCCGCCCCCCGGTTTTCAACAATTGGCAGTACCCCCGGGGTGAAGAGATGGCATACCTGGACTACCGAAACCGCGTTAAGCGAGTCGACCTGTCCAAGATCGATAAAGTGCTCGAAATACCGAATCTTATCCAGGTCCAGCACGAGTCTTACAACGAGTTCCTGCAGCTCGACATACCGGTCGAGAGGCGCAAGGACACCGGGCTGCAGACCGTGTTCAAGAGCATATTCCCGATAGCCGATTACAACGGGCGCGCATCGCTCGAGTTCGTTTCCTACACCATCGGCGCGCCGAAGTGGAACGAGGACGAGTGCCGCGAGCGCGGGATGACCTTCGCCGCTCCGATCAAGGTCACCGTCCAGCTCGTGATTTTCGACGTCGACGAGCGTACCGCGGCGCGGACCATCCGGGACGTCAAGGAGCAGGAGGTCTTCTTCGGCGAAATTCCGCTCATGACGGAACGGGCCACCTTCATAATCAACGGCACGGAGCGGGTCATCGTCAGCCAGCTGCATCGATCGCCGGGCGTGTTCTTCGAGCACGACAAGGGAAGGTCCCACGCCTCCGGAAAGGTGCTGTTCTCGGCCAGGATCATTCCGTACAGGGGCTCCTGGCTCGATTTCGAGTTCGACCACAAGGACATGCTGTACCTGAAGATCGACAGGAAGCGGAAGTTCCCGATCGCGGTCCTCCTGCGAGCGTTCGGCAAGTCCACCGAGGAGCTGCTGCGGTCCTTCTACGAGGTGGAGGAGGTTGCGATCGAGGGCGACAGGTGCACCAAGGTTTTCCGCCCCGAGCTGATGGTTGGCCTCAAAATGCCCGTGGAGGTCCGGCACCCCAAGACGGCGGAGGTGGTATTCAAGAAGGGGCTCAAGGTTTCCAAGAAGCGCGTGGAGCGCTTCGCCGACGTGTCGTTCGGCCGGATTTCCCTGCCCGTCGAGGACCTGCTGAACAAGGTGAACGTCATCGACATCGCGGACCCCGCGACGGGGGAGGTCCTGCTGGAGTGCGGGCAGCAGATCACCGAGGAGACGCTTGCCGCTCTCCGGGAGAAGAAGATACCGGCGGTCTCGGTGTTCTCACTGGAGAACTCCGACCGTGCGATCTGGGACGGCCTCATGACGGACAAGATCAAGGCCCGCGACGAGGCCCTCAAGGAGATCTACAAGAAGATGCGGCCGGGGGACCCCCCCACCAAGGACGCGGCCGAGGCGCTCTTCGAAAACATGTTCTTCAACCCGGAGAGGTACAGCCTTTCCCGCGTCGGGCGGCTCAAGCTGAACCATAAGCTCGGAATCGGGGACGGGGACCTGGAAACGACCGTCCTTCGCCAGGAAGACATCCTGCGGGTGATCAGGTACCTGATCGACCTCAAGAACGGGATCGGCGAGGCCGACGACATCGACAACCTCGGAAACCGCAGGGTGCGGACGGTCGGCGAGCTGATCGAGAACCAGTTCCGCATGGGGCTGGTCCGGGTGGAGCGCGCCATCAGGGAGAAGATGAGCCTGCAGGACATCGAAACGCTGATGCCCCACGACCTGATAAACGCCAAGCCCGTTTCCGCGGTCATCAAGGAGTTCTTCGGGTCGTCCCAGCTGTCGCAGTTCATGGATCAGACCAACCCGCTCTCCGAGGTGACGCACAAGCGCAGGGTGTCCGCCCTCGGGCCGGGCGGACTTACGCGCGAGCGGGCCGGT
>DATBLU010000189.1:0-6957 GCA_036555205.1 Candidatus Deferrimicrobiaceae bacterium | reverse complement strand
CGGCGACCGCCTCTTCGTGCCGGTGGACAAGATGTCGCGGGTCCAGCGCTACGTCGCTTCCGAAGACGACCGGCCGCGGCTGGCGAAGCTCGGAGGGACCGCATGGCAGCGGGCCAAGCAGCGGGTGCGCGACTCGCTGCTAGCGATGGCCCAGGACCTGGTGGCCGTACAGGCGAAGCGCCAGCTGGCCGTCCGCCCGGTTTCCCCTCCGCCCGACGCCGCATTCCGCGAGTTCGAGGCGGCCTTCGACCACGAGGAGACGCCCGACCAGCAGAAGGTGATAGGGGAGGTGCTGCGCGACCTGGCTTCGCCTCGTCCGATGGACCGGCTGGTCTGCGGCGACGTCGGATACGGCAAGACGGAAGTTGCGATCCGCGCCGCGTTCAAGACGGTGCAGGACGGGCGCCAGGCGGCGGTCCTGGTCCCGACGACCGTCCTGGCGGAGCAGCACTATCAGACCTTCCGAAGACGCCTTTCAGGCTACCCCGCGAGGGTGGAGAACCTGTCCCGCTTCCAGTCCAGGGCCGGGCAGGCGGCGGTCGTCAGGGACCTGGCCAAGGGGCTGGTCGACATCGTGATCGGCACCCACCGGCTGCTCCAGAAGGACATATCCTTCAAGGACCTGGGAGTCGTGGTGATCGACGAGGAGCAGAGGTTCGGCGTTGCGCACAAGGAGAGGCTCAAGAAAATGCGGGCGTCGGTCGACGTGCTGACGCTCTCGGCGACCCCGATACCGCGGACGCTCCACATGGCGTTTTCGGGGATCCGCGACATCAGCATAATCGCCACTCCGCCGGAGGACCGCCTATCCATCCGCACGTTCGTCCTGCCGTTCTCGGAGGAGACGATTCGCGAGGCGGTCGACCGGGAGGTCCGGCGCGGCGGGCAGGTTTTCTTCGTGCACAACCGGGTCCAGTCGCTGCCGCCCATGGAAAGGTACCTCGGGGAGATTCTCCCCGAAGTCCGCATCGGAGTGGCGCACGGTCAGATGGACGAGGGGGAGTTGTCCCTCGCCATGGACGACTTCGCCGCGAGGAGGACGGACCTTCTCCTGTGCACCGCGATAATAGAGGCGGGGCTCGACATTTCCAACGCGAACACCATCATCGTCAACCATGCGCACCGGTTCGGGCTGGCGCAGCTCTACCAGCTGCGCGGAAGGGTGGGGCGGGACAGGCACCGCGCCTACGCCTACTTCCTGCTGCCGAAGGACGTGGCGATGACCCGGCAGGCCGCGCAGCGGCTGGCCGTGCTCGAGGAGCTGACCGAGCTCGGCTCCGGCTTCAGGATCGCATCGCACGACCTGGAGATCCGCGGCGCGGGCAACCTGCTCGGGAAGGACCAGTCCGGGGAGATCCACCAGGTCGGATACGAGTTGTACACCCAGCTACTTTCGGAAACGATGGCCGAGCTCTCGGGGAATGCCGTCGCGGAAAGCGAGGAGCCCGAGCTGGACTTGAGGATTCCGGCTTTCCTGCCCGACGACTACATACCCGAGGCGGGAGTGCGCCTGGATTTCTACCGGAGGCTGGCAATGTCGAAAACGGAGGATGCCGCCGACGAGCTCGAGTTGGAACTTCTCGACCGGTTCGGCAGGCTACCCGGGCAGGCCAAGGCGCTGTGCGACCTTTCCCGCCTCCGGGTCCTTATGCGCGAGGCGGGCGTCCGCGAGCTTAAACGCGGTAACGGGGTGCTTTTTTTAACTCTTTCGGACCGGGCCGAAGTGGACCGGAGCCTGCTGGTCCAATGGGTTACCAGGGAGAGGGCGAGCTTTTCGTTCGTGCGCGGGGAGGTGCTGGCGATGAAGATCGAGGAGGATGCGCCGGAATCGGTGCTTTCGGCGGCCAAAAACCTGTTGAACCGCTTCCCCCGGGGGCGTAGCATATAACATTTCCGCCAGATAGTTCCGGCAGGCCCGGGGAAGGAGATCCTCTCGGATGCGAAAGTTTGCATGGCTGGTTCTCGTGATGATGGTTTCCTTCCTTTCGTCCTGCGGGGAGACCGGGAAAGGCAAGCAGGAGAAGGTTCTGGCGATGGTCAACGGCCAGCCGATCACCGAGGCGATGCTCGATGAAGAGGCGAAATCGCTGCCGCCCTACGTGAGGCCGATCCTTGAAACTCCGTCGGGAAAAATGCAGTTCCTGGAAAGCCTGATCACCCGGGATCTCCTGATGCAGGAGGCGCTGCGCCGCGGCATCGACCGCAAGGAAGACGTCAGGGAGCGCCTGAGCATGGCCAGAAGGTCAATCCTCCTGGAAGCGCTCCTTCGCGAAGTGACGGAGAATGCGCCGGGCCTCTCGGACGAGGCGCTGAAGAAGTACTACGACGACAACCAGGGAAACTTCCAGGTGGGCGAGCGTGTAAAGGTGAGCCACGTTCTGTTCAAAGACAAGGCTAAGGCCGATGAAATGGCCAGCAAAGCCAGAAATGGGATGCCGTTCGAGGAGATAACGAAGATTTCGACAGGCGAGGGAGGAGTTGCGGCCGACCTCGGGTTCATAGAGAAGGGTAAATTCGACAAGGCGTTCGAGGATGCGGCGTTCGCAACGCGATCCGGGGATCTTACCGGCCCCGTCAAGACCGCCTACGGATACCACTTGATAAAGGTCGGGGAGAAACGGGCGGCCGGCGCGCAACCGTTCGAAGAGGTGAAAGATCAGATCGCAGCCGACCTTCGGGAGCAGGCGCAGCGGGATGCATTCGAGACGCTTCTTGTCCAGATGAAGAAGCAGGCGAAGATCCAGCTGCTGGTTGCGCCGGGGGGGGAGCCGCCCTCGCCCGCGTCGGGCGCGCCTCGGGTTCCCGGCGGCCCCGCCGCGGCTCCCGCCGGGCCCGCCCCGGCCGGAGGGCGCTGAGGACGGCGTCCCGCGCGATGCGTCGCCTGCTTTCCGGCACCGTTTTCCGCTTGATGTCGGCCGCCGCGCTGGCGGCATTCGTCTTCTCATGCTCGAGCGAAAACGCGTCGAGGTCGGATGCCGATGTCGCCGTAGCCGAGGTCGAAGGCGCCCGCATATCCTTGATCGACCTGAAAAACGAGATCGCCGCACGCCGGGGATTGACGCCTTCGCTCTCGGCTAAGAGCGCAAGCGGCGGCGAGGTCCGGGAGGCGTTGAGGGCGCTGATCGACCGCGCGGTAGTCCTTTCCGAGGCGCAGCGGCTGGGAATTCACGTCGAGGGCTCCGAGGTTGAAAGGGAGGTCGAGCGGTACCGGGCCGATTTCCCGCAAGGCGGGCTGGAAAAAGCGCTCCTCCAGGCCGGGATGGACATGGACGGCTGGAAGGCTTCCCTTTCGCGCTCCCTACTGTACCGGAAGGCGGCGGAAGCGATCGCGGATTCGCGCGTAACGGTGACCGAAGCGGAAGTGGAGGCGGTTTTCCGCCGAAAGGCCGGCAGGATTTCCAGGCCGGAGCGGATCCGGGTGCGGCAGTTCCTTTTCCCTTCGGAGGAAAGCGCCCGCGACGCCCGCAGGAGCATCCAGGAAGGCGAGCCGCCGGAGGAAATCCTCAGACGTTTCTCGGCGGGCGACGTGCGTCCCACGGTGGCGGAGCTTGGAGAGGTGACCCGCGAGGATCTGCCGCCGGAAATAGCCGCGGAGTTATTCATGATTCCGGATGGAGGCGTCGGCGGGATAGTCCCGCGGGAGGAAAGCTACAGCATTTTCCAGGTGATCCGGAAAGAGGCGGCGGGGGTGCCGACCCTGGCGGCCGCGGCGCCCGGAATCCGCGAGGAGCTTCAGCGCGCCCGCAGGGAGGAAGCGTTTCGTTCCTGGCTGGCCGCGCAGGTGGGGAAGGCAAGGATTCGGATCCATGAAGCGGTCCTCGACAGGTTGACGGGGGGCGAAAAATCATGAGGGGGAAATTTCTGATCGCCGGAATTGCGGCGCTTTGCCTCGCGGCGGCGTCCGCTCCCGCCGCGCGCGCGCGGGTCGTGGACGGCGTCGTCGCCGTGGTGGGCGATGAGCCGGTCACGTTCTCCGAGGTGCGCGACTCCGTGGCCGAAGCGCTCGGAATCCCGGCAGGCGACGCCGACCTTTACCTCCGCGAGGAAAAGGACAGTCGCCGGATCCTCCATTGGATAGAGACGCTGGTGGAATCCGTCCTTGTCCGCCAGGAGCTGTCGAAGACAGGGCAGTCGGTCTCCGATCAGGATGTCGGGCGCGCATTGGAGTCGATCAAGAAGACCAACAACATGTCGGAGGCCGAGCTTTTGGAGGCCTTGTCGCGGGACGGGGTCACACTGCAGGGATACCGCGCCCGGCTGCGCTGGCAGATGGAGCGGGGGGCGATCGTCCGGGCGAAGAAGCTCAAGGACGTGACCGTAACCGACGAAGAGGTCAAGGCGTACTTCCAGGAGAACGCGGACCGTTTCCGGGAGGGAGGAGAGGCGCTGCTGGAGACGCTCCACCTGCCGCTCCCGCCCGAGGAGGCGGGGGCCGAACGGGTCGTACGGCTGCGGATCGCAGCGCAGCAGGCCAGCGAATACGTCCGGTCCGGAAGAACGTTGTCCGAGGCCGCGGACCTTCTCCGCGCTTCTCTGCCGGGGGTTTCGGTTATGTCATCCGGCTTCGTCAAGACGGACGACCTGCTTCCGGAGATCCAGAAGGAGATCAGGAAGCTGCGCTCCGGGGAGACTTCCCCTCCTTTCTTCACGGAGGCCGGCGCGTACATCATCGCCGTGAAGGAACGGCGCGGCGGGGTCCTTCCGGAATATTCGGCGCTTTCGGGCAGGCTCGCCGAGGAGCTGGCGGACCGCCGAAGCGAGAAGGCTTACTCCGACGTTCTCTCCGAGCTTAAGAAGTCCGCCTCCATCGACGTTCGCCTCTGAAAAGGAGGGACGGGGTGCTGCCGCGCAAGCTCCAGGAACTTTGGGAGGAGATGGAGAAGGCCCGGAGCCTCACCCTCGGGATGGCGGGCCGGCTCTCCGAGGCCGAGTTCGCCCTTCGCACGGACGGTGAGTGGTCGGTCGCCGAGATAGTCGAGCACCTGCTCATCGCGGAGACCGGGACGAGCAAGGTGATACGGAAGTGCCTGAAGGAGAACGCGGGGAAACTTCCGCCCTATCCGGCCGACGACTCGGTCCTCGCGGTTCGTCCGCCCCGGACCCCTCCGGAAAAGGTTTCCACGGCGCCGGCGGCGGCGATCCCCAAAGGAGGCGTCGGCAAGGAGGAGCTGCTTGCGCTGGCGGCTTCGACCCGGGCCCAGACCAGGGTTTCGCTCGAGATGCTGTCGGGATCGGACCCGCGCGCCGTGGAGTTTCCGCACATCCTCTTCGGCGACATCAACCTGTATGAATGGCCCTGCCTGATCGTTCTCGGTCACGAAAGGCAGCACCACGCGCAGATAGCCGGGATCCTCCGCAAGCTGGGGCGCTAGAGGGAGCGATGGCCGCGCAGCCGCTGCCTCGAATCGCCGTCACCATGGGCGACCCCGCGGGGATCGGGCCGGAGATCGCCGCGATGGCGCTCTCGCGCCCCGAGGTCCATTCCGTCTGCCGCCCCCTCGTCTACGGTGACGAAAGGCTCCTTCGCCGCGCCGCAGCGGTCGTCGGCGCGGATGCGGAGATCGTGCCGCACTCCGCAGGGCAAGAGCCGCGCCCCGGCAGGATCTCCGTCCTTCCGCTGTCGTCCCTTGCGCCCGATGAGGTTCCTTTCGGAAAGATGACCCGGGCGGGATCGCTGGCCATGGCGGAGTACATACGGGCCGCGGCGGCCGACGTCCTTGCCGGCCGGGCCGAAGCCGTCGTCACCTGCCCGATCACGAAAGAGGGTTTGAAGATCGCGGGCGTTCCTCACCCGGGGCACACCGAATTCCTGGCGCAGCTTTGCGGGGGGGCGGACGTGGTCATGATGCTGGCGGGGGACCGGCTGCGAGTGGCCCTGGCGACCATACACGTGGCGCTGCGCCGCGCCCTGGAACTTCTTTCGCCCGCGGTCATCGAAAAGACGGTACGGATTACGGATGCATTCTTCCGCAAATACATGGGAACCGTCGCTCCCAGGATCGCCGTGGCGGGCCTGAACCCCCACGCCGGGGAGGGAGGGCTGTTCGGCGACGAGGAGACCACGATGATCGCGCCCGCGGTCGCGGCCTGCCGGCGATCGGGAATCGACGCCACGGGACCGTGGCCCCCCGACACGGTCTTTTACCGCGCCTGGCGCGGCGAGTTCGACGTCGTCGTGGCCATGACGCATGACCACGGCCTGATCCCGCTGAAGCTCGTCCACTTCGAGGACGGCGTCAACGTCACGATGGGGCTTCCCGTCATTCGCACGTCCGTTGACCACGGCACCGCGTACGGCATAGCGGGGACGGGTACGGCCTCCCCGGCGAGCCTCCTGGCGGCGATCCGCATGGCCGCCTCGATGGCCGCGGCCGGCAAGTAGACGCCCATGGCGCTCGACCGGATCATCGTGCGCGGCGCGCGCGAACACAATCTGAAGAACGTCGACGTCGAGATCCCCCGGGACAGGCTGGTGGTCATCACGGGCGTGTCCGGATCCGGCAAGTCGTCGCTGGCCTTCGACACGATATACGCCGAGGGACAGCGGCGCTACGTCGAGTCCCTCTCGGCATATGCCCGCCAGTTCCTGGAACAGATGGAGAAGCCGGACGTCGACGTGATCGAGGGGCTGTCTCCCGCCATCTCCATCGAGCAGAGGGCGGTCAGCAAGAACCCGCGCTCAACCGTGGGGACCGTCACGGAGATCTACGATTACCTGCGCCTGCTCTATGCTTCGGCGGGACGCGTGCACTGTCCTTCCTGCGGGAGGGAGATCCGCCAGCAGACCGTATCGCAGATCGTGGATGCGGTGATGGGGATGGGGGAGGGCGAGAAGGTCCAGGTGCTGTCGCCGGTGGTCCGCGGGCGGAAAGGGGAGTACCGGAAGGAGCTCGCCAAGCTTGCGCGCGACGGCTTCTCCCGGGTGGTGGTGGACGGCGAGGCGCGGGACCTCGGGGA
>DATBLU010000178.1:0-22955 GCA_036555205.1 Candidatus Deferrimicrobiaceae bacterium | reverse complement strand
GAGGAGGGCGATGAATTCGGGAAGGCGGCCGGGGGCGCCCACCTTGCAGAATTCCACGCCGCAGGCGCGCACCAGCGCCTCCATGTCCACGGCGCCCGCCGGAGCGCCCGCCGCGCCCTTGCCCGTCGCAGGCGTGGGCTGGAATCCGGTCATGGCCGTCGTGGAGTTGTCCAGGATCACGAGCACGAAGCGGGCCCCCTGGACGACCGCGTCGATCAGGGGGGGGATGCCCGCGTGGTAGAAGGTGGAATCGCCGATCGTGGCGACGATGTCGACCGCCTTTCCCGAGAGCCGGTGGGCCTGGTAAAAACCGGCGGCCTGGCTGACCGCGGCCCCCATGCAAAGGACCGTGTCGACTCCGCCGAGGTTCAAGCCCAGGGTGTAGCAGCCGATATCGCTGGGGTATATCCCCGCCGGAGCGGCCTTCTTTATCGCGTAGAAGCTGGACCTGTGGGGGCAGCCTGCGCAAAGGGTCGGACGCCGGCCCCCGCCCTGGGGGAACGCTGCCGCCGGGCCGCCCGTCGCGATCCCGGCGAACTTCGCTATGGCTTCCTCCGCGATCTCCGGCAGGAGTTCCCCCGCCTCCGGCACGGCGCCGGAGAGCTTTCCCCGCACGTGGCCCCTGTCCATGATCTGCATCTCGATGACGCCCGCCGTCTCCTCGAGCACGAGGACCTCATCGTAGGTGCCGAGAAGACGTGAGATGAACTCGGGGTGCAGCGGGTAAGGCTGCACGACGTGATAAAGGGGGATCCGGTCCCACAGGCCGGACCCGGAAAGGATCTCCCGGGCGTGCGCCGCCGCCACGCCCGAGGCCACGATCGCCCGGGGGCCCGCGGCGTCCGGGTTCGCGCGGAACGGCGCGGTACGATGCCAGCAGGCGATGGCCGCCAGCTTCCCGTTCAACAGCCGGTGCAGCTCGTAGCGGTACGCGGGCGTCGCCGCCCAGCGGCCGGGAGATTTGCGGAACTCGGCCTTTCTGGGAAACGGCTGTATTTCCCCGGGGGATACGTCCTGGCAGGCGTGGCAGACCCTCGTCGTCGGGCGCAGCATGACGGGTATCTCGAAGATCTCGGACAACTCGTACCCGGCCGCGACCAGCTCCCGCGCGTGGGCGGGCGAGGAGGGATCGAGGACGGGGATCTTCGCCGCCATGGCCAGCAGCCGGCTGTCCTGCTCGGTCTGCGAGGAGTGGGGACCCGGGTCGTCCGCGCTTATCACGAGGAATCCGCCCTTGACGCCGGTGTAGGCCGCGCTCATCAGGGGGTCGGATGCGACGTTGAGCCCCACCTGCTTCATGCTTACCGCCGCGCGCAGCCCCGTCATCGCCCCGGTGTAGGCGATCTCGAAGGCGACCTTCTCGTTTATCGCCCATTCCGCGTGCATGGCGATTCCGGCTTCCGTCCTGATCCTGGCCAGCGCCGAGAGGATTTCCGACGCCGGCGTCCCGGGATAGGAGGAGGCGATCCTGCACCCGTTCTCCAGGAGGGCGTGCGCCATCGCCTCGTTTCCCAGCATTAGGGTCCGTTTGTCCATGGGTCTCCCCGCCGCCGCTACTTGACCAGGTCGGACAGCACGAGCACTGTCCAGTACGGCGAGATCATGAGGATGACTATCGACAATATGTACGACGGGATGTAGTAGAAACCGCCCCGGAATACCGTGCCGAGCGGGATGCCCGACATCCCCGAGACGACATAGCAGCAAATGCCGATAGGGGGCATGATGGAGCCCATCGTCGTTACGATGGTGATCACCTGGCCGAACCAGATCGGATCGTAGCCCAGGTGGATCACCAGCGGGTAGAAGATCGGCAGCGAGACAAGCAGGAACGCCAGGGCGTCCATGACGCAGCCTCCGACGATGTAGCAGAGCAGTATCACCCACAGCACCATCCATTTGGGCAGCGCAAGCGCCTGTATCCACTCCGCCGCCTCGAACGGCAGGCGGGTGAGGGTCAGGAACCGGGCGAAGATCACCGCGCCCGCCACGATCATGAAGACCATGCAGGAAATACGCAGCGTTTCCTCCATCGAGTCCAGGAACTTCCTCCAGGTGAGCTTGCGCCGCGCAAGGCAGATCGCCAGGCCCAGGAAGCAGCTTACAGCGGCGGCTTCCGTGGCGGTCACGACGCCCGTGAACAGGGCGTACATGATGATCCCGAACAGGGCGAGGATGTCGATCGCCTCCGGAAGGGCCTTCATGCGCTCCTTCCAGCCGAACCTGGGGCCGCTCGCCCCCCACTCGGGGTGCCTGCGGCAGATCCAGACCACCGTTCCGAGAATGGCGGCGGTCAGGATGGCGCTCGGGATGACGTTGCCGAAGAAGAGCTTTCCGATCGACTGGCCCGTGTAGAGGCCGTAGACGACGAGCACTATGGAGGGCGGGATCAGGACCCCGAGCGTCGCACCCGCGGCGACGGACCCGGCGGAAAGGATCGGGTTGTACTTGTACTCCTTCATGGCGGGGATGGCTACGGCGCTCATGGTGGCCGCGGTGGCGGTGTTGGACCCGGAGATCGCCGAAAACGCCGCAGACGCCATGATCGTCGTCATGGCCAGCCCGCCGCGGTAATGTCCGAACCACTTGTAGGTCGCGTCGTAAAGGCTGAAGTTGTAGCCCGCGTAATGGACGATCTCCCCGACGAGGATGAACAGCGGAATGACGGTAAGCCCGTAATTGGAGAAGATGTTCCACATCTCCGTGCCGATCATGGAGAAGGCCGCCCCGAAGGAGGTCACGTAGGCGATTCCGAAGAACCCGACAAGCGTCATCGTGAACGCCGCGGGAACCCGCAGCACGAAGAGGATGAAGAACATCGCCGCTATGCCGAACAAGCCGACGGCCGGGCCGCTCACGGCGGGTCCCCCTTCTTCCAGAGGGTCTCCAGCAGATCGAGGAGCAGGGTCAACGCGAGGACCGCGAATCCGATGCAGACAAGGAAAACGAAGGGGTGGTAGGCGATCTTCAGGGTCTCCGAGAGCTCTCCGGTCACCCACAGCCTCTTCCCGTACACGAAGGTCTGCCAGGCGACGATGGAGAACAGGACGAAAGTGATCGCGTAGCTCGCGGCGTCCAGGACTCGCTTGAAGGGCGGCGGAAACCTGTCCGAAAGGATGTCGACGACGATGTGGGCCTTCCGTTTCTGGGTGTGGCCGAGCGCGCCCGCGGTGACGATCGCCCCGAGGAAGGAGACCACCTCGTACGTCCCGCCGACCGGGGCGCCGACGATCCGCAATGCCACGTTCCCCGTTGCGAGGAGCGTGAGCGCCAGGAGCGCCACGCCCCCCGCGATCATCATCAGCTTCCGCAGCAGCGCGGAAGCCCGTTCGATGTCCATCGAAAAGCGAAGACTACTTGTGCTGCTGCTCGTTCTTCTTCTTGAGCGCCATGGCGTCGGCCACGATAGTCCCGCCGGGGAGGCCCTGCGCCGTAACCCGCTTCACGTATTCGTCGACCATCGGCTTCAGAAGGCTCTTTACGTTCTCGGCGTCGGATGCCGGAAGAGTGAAGACCTGGTGGTTGTAGTTCTTCTTGGACCAGGCGAGGGCTTCCGTCACGTGGTTGTCCACGTAGGTCCCTGTCCACAGTGCCTGCTCCCGGCGCATGTCGTCGAGCACTTTCTTCACGTCCGGCGGCAGGCCGTTCCACTTCTCCCTGTTCATGACGACCGCGAAGGTGACGACCGGCAGGTTGGCTACGGTCGCGTAGGGCGTATACGCGGCGAACTTGAAGTCCTGGAGGATTTCCATGGACGATACCATTCCCTTGACCACCCCCTTCTGGATCGCCTCGGGAGTCTCCGACTGGGGCATGGCCACGGGGATGCCGCCCAGGCGCTTTACGACCTCGGCGCTTGTCCCCGCTACCCGCAGCTCCAGCCCTTTCAGGTCCTTCAGGGACTTCACAGGGGTCTTCGTCATGAAATTGGTCGGCGGGCAGGTGAACAGGGTCAGAATTTTTACCTTCTCGAACTCCTTCGGCTGGTACTTCTCGACTAAGTCGTAGAGCGTCAGGCTTGCGACCTTGGAGCTTGTGAAGCCCAAAGGAAGATCCACCGCCTCGGACACGGGGAATCTCCCCGGCTGGTAGCTCATGGCGAAGTTGCCGATATCGGCCAGGCCGGAGATCACCCCGTCCAGGATGTTTTTGGCAGGCAGGAGAGTTCCGCCGGGGAAGGTCTGAACCTTGACCTTGCCGCCCGTCCGCTTCTCGACCTCTTTTGCCCAGCGCTCCATCTGAATGCAGGGGAATGTCGGCGCCGGCGGGAAGTTGGCATAGGTGAGCTTGATCGCCGTTTCCGCCGCCGCGCCGTTCGACGACGCCAGCATCGTTCCCATGAGGACCGCCAGAAAGATCGAAATGACGCTTTTCAACCGCATTCGAATTCCTCCTTTTCTTCACTCCGAACGTCGGATGCGGTTCCGCCGGTGAGGGAACGGAGACGCCGTGGAGCGTATTTTGATGTGATCAGGGTGCGGAAATTATGGCCATTCCCCCCGCGATTTGCAAGGTGAACCGTCCGGGGCGCCCCCCCCGTCGGGAACCGGAACGCTTCGAATGGAATCGAAGCGTCAGTCGTTTAAATCTCTACATGGAGGAGTTGTTGCAGGACGGGCAGGAGGATTTAATTGCGTGCCCGATCATCTCCCTAAAGGGGTAACTACGATATGAAAGCATTCCCGTTCGTGCTGTTATCCGTGTTGCTGCTTGTCGTGTCGCTCGATTCGAACCCGGCGTGGCCGCAAGACAAGGAAGCATCCAAGGTCGAATCGGCCGCCGACGTGCTTGAGGAGATCATGTCCATTCCCGAAAAGGGGATTCCGCCTTCCCTGCTGGAAGACGCACATGGGATCGCCATCATCCCCGGCCTGATAAAGGTCGGCTTCGTGGTCGGAGGCCGATACGGCACCGGCGTTCTGACGGTCCGGGAAAAGGGCGGCGGGTGGAGCAGTCCCGTCTTCGTTTCCATCGCGGGCGGCAGCGTCGGCTGGCAGATCGGCGCGGAGTCGACGGACGTGGTGCTCGTATTCAAGAGCGGCAGGAGCATCGACGGCATCATGAAGGGCAAGTTCACCCTCGGCGCCGATGCGGCGGTTGCGGCAGGTCCGGTCGGGCGCCGGGCCGAGGCGGCTACGGACGAAAAGCTCAAGGCGGAAATCTATTCCTATTCCAGAAGCCGCGGACTCTTCGCAGGGGTGTCGCTGGAAGGATCCGCCCTGCAGATAGACGATGAGGCGGACGCGTCCTATTACGGGAAGAAGGGAATAAGCCCGGCCGATATTCTTTCGGGCCAGGGGATCAAGGCGCCTTTGTCGGCGACAAGGCTTGGAAAGGTCCTGGCCAAGTACGCACCGGGTCCTGCGAAAAATTGAAGGGGAGAGCCGGCGGTTTAATTCAGAACGGCTTGCCGTCCAGGCCGACGCGGGCGGCGCGGACCACGCGGTTTCGCCCGCCCGCCTTGGCGGCGTAAAGGGCCTGGTCGGCCGCCTTGAGAAGTTCGGTGGTCGCCTGCCCGTCGTCCGGGAACGAGGAGACTCCCGCGCTTACGGTAACCTTGAGCGGGATCGCGTGTCCCGGGACGGAGAATTCGGCGGCGGCGATCTTCTCCCGGAGCTGGTCGATGTACTGGACCGCCTGGTCCTGGTTCGAGGCGGTCATCACCACCACGAATTCCTCTCCGCCGTAGCGGACGACGAAGTCGGAGGCTCGCGTGAACTTTCTGATGATCTCCGCAATCTTCTTGAGAATGGCGTCCCCGGCAGGGTGCCCGTAGGTGTCGTTTACCTTCTTGAAATGATCGATGTCCAGTATAAGGACCGAAAGGGGCGCCATGTAGTTTCTGGCGCGCCGGAGTTCCGCCTCGAATCGCCGCGCGAGATACGTCCGGTTGTAGAGTCCCGTCAACGAGTCCGTGGACGCTTCCATGTCCGCCGTCTCCACGGCGATGGAGTTCTGGAAGGCGCTCGCCACCATGTCCGCCAGCATCGAGGCGTAGGGGCGTTTCCCTCCCAGGGGCTCCGACGATCCGGCGAGCACCAGGGCGCCGTACGTATTGCCCCCCCAGACCACCGGGGCGACCAGGTCCGGCAGAATGCCGGCTTCCTCCAGGGTCCCGGGAGGCAGGGGCCAGCTCCTCATGCCGGCGAGGTAATCCTCCTTCGTAACGACGATCTGCTGCTGGGCGGCCGCCCCCAAAATTCCCTCGTTCGAGGAAAACGTACGCTTTCCCTTCCATTCATCGGGGAATCCGACTCCACAGACGAGCTGGAAGCCGCCTTGTTCTTTCCTGAGGGAGAAAAACCCTGCCACGGGTGTGCGCAGGATTTCCTTGGTGGTCCGGACGGCGATCCCCGGTATGGCGCCCGGAGATAACCTTTCCCCCAGCCTCCTGACGATGATCGGGATCTGGGACGCTATCGTCAGGCCTTCGGATCGGTCCTTCGCCGCCTTCTGAAGCTCGGCCGACAGTTCCTGCACCTGCTTCTTGAGGCGCATCTCGTTTTCGGTTTCCTGCGTCTGGCCTGGGCTGCGCGCGGAGAGGCGCCCCGCGGCAAATCCAGCGAGTCCGCCCAGAAGCAGCCCGCCCAGAACGAGAAAAATCATGGCCATGGCAATAGTAATACCTCAAATACCGAAAAGAAACAGCAGAGTAAATGCGCGCTCCGCCATACGCCGTTTTAAGGATTTCCGGAGATTCTCCGATAAACATGGAGAGGATTTCCACACTTGACGGGCGGCGAATGAAATAAGGAAAAGGTAATCCGACGGATGGACTGGGAAAAGGTCTTTTTTTCCATGCCGGAGGCTGTCGCGGTCATCGACGCCGGGCACCGTTTCTCCTGGGTGAACGAGGCCATGGAATCGTTCCTCGGGCTTCCCAGGGAGAAGATCATTGGGGAATCCTGTCACTCGCTCGTTCACAAGGCGGGTTCGCCCACCCCCGGCTGCCCGTTCCACCGTATGAAGGAGAGCCGGCGCAGGGAATGCATGGAGCTAGAAGTTCCCGAAAAAAACCTTTGGTACAGGGTAACCGTCGACCCGATCATCGGCGAAAACGGCCGTCTCGACGGAGCGATCCATTACCTTTCGGACATCACTTCCGCGAAGAAAGCGGAGAAGTCGGCGATCCTTCAGTCGATCCGCCAGCAGGAGCTATCCGGACGGCTTGTCTCCCTCATGAACAATGTTCCCGGGGCGGTTTACCGGGGGCTGCGCGACTGGTCGATTGTCTTTATCGGCGCAGACGTCAAGCGGCTCACCGGGTACGCGCCGGAGGAACTGCTAAGCGGCGAAGCGAATTGGAAGGACCTGATCCACCCGGAAGACCTCGATACTGTGAAGCAGTCTTTCCGGGAAGCCGCGCACGGGAGACTGCGCGTCCTTCGCGTTCAATACCGCGTGCTGCACAAGGAAGGCGGTGTACGGTGGCTCGAGGACAGGCGGCAGCTGGTCTACGACCCGGACGGAAAATTCGCCTACGTGGACGGCCTGCTCCTGGACATCACGGACCACAAGCGGTCCGAGGAGGAGCTGCGGTCCACGTACGAAAAGCTCCAGGCGGTGGTCGAGGCCTCGCCGCTCGCCATCCTGGCGCTCGACTCCGAGGGAAAAGTCAGGATGTGGAACAAGGCGGCTGAGCGCATGACCGGCTGGACCGAAGGGGAGGCGATCGGCATGGTGCTTCCGATCGTACCCCGGGAAAAGATCAGCGAGTTCCATGCGATATTAGCCCGTGCCCGGGGAGGCGAATACCTGTCGGGCGTCGAGGTCCGCAGGCAGAAAAAGGACGGGTCCCCCATCGACATAAGCATCTGGACTTCCCCGCTGCGCGATCGGCGCGGAGAGGTGACCGCCGTCATGGCCGTGCTGGCCGATGTTACGGAGCGCAGGAAGATGGAGGCGGCCCTCCGCAGCAGCGAGGAACAGCTGCGCCAGTCGCAGAAGATGGAGGCGATCGGATTGCTGGCCGGCGGGATCGCGCACGACTTCAACAATCTCCTCACGGCGATCCGGGGGTATTCAGACCTGCTGCTGCAGCGGCTCGACAGCGGCTCCCAGATGCGCCGGGACGTCGAGGAGATCCGGAAGGCGGGGGAGCGCGCCGCTTCGCTCACCAGGCAGCTGCTGGCGTTCAGCCGCAAGCAGGTGCTCCAGCCCAAGGTGCTCGATCTGAACGCCGTCGTCGCCGGCATGGACAACATGCTTCGGCGGCTCATCGGAGAGGACATCGACCTCGTGGCGGTATTGAAACCGGGTCTTTGGAACGTGCGCGCGGATCCCGGCCAGCTCGAGCAGGTGGTGATGAACCTCGCCGTCAACGCCCGCGACGCGATGCCGCGCGGGGGGAAATTGACGATCGAAACGGCGAACGTCGAGCTTGACGATACTTACGTACGGCGGCACACGGTCGTCAGCCCCGGCCTTTACGTGATGATGGCCATAAGCGACAACGGAGCGGGGATGAACGAGGAGACAAGGAACCGGCTTTTCGAGCCCTTTTTCACGACCAAGGAGAAGGGCAAAGGGACCGGGCTCGGGCTGTCCACCGTCTACGGAATCGTCAAGCAGAGCGGCGGCTACATATGGGCGTACAGCGAGATCGGGATGGGCACGGCGTTCAAGGTTTATTTTCCGCGTTTCGGAGGAGCAAGCGCGGAAACCGGAAAGGAAGGTGCATCGACATCCGCGCCGCAGGGCCGGGAAACCGTGCTGGTCGTGGAGGACGAAGCGGCGGTCCGGGCCCTGATCCGGGACATCCTGGAGGGGAGCGGCTATTCGGTCCTTACGGCGTCCGACGGCGAGGATGCGCAGAAGGTCGGCAGGGGGCACGGGGCGCCCATACACCTGATCGTCACGGACGTCGTGATGCCGAAAATGGGCGGCCGGGAGGCCGCGCAAACGCTGGCGCCGCACCTCCCGGGCGTGAAGGTCCTCTACATGTCCGGATACACGAACGAGACGATCGTGCGCCAAGGTGTGCTCGATCCAGGCATACCCTTCCTCGAGAAACCCTTCACTCCCGACGCCCTGTTGCGCAAGGTGCGCCGCGTGCTCGACCCTCCCCTGGAAGGCTAGCCCCGCCGGATGATAGTCTTCAACCTGACCAGGGGGAGGGTGCTGGCGGAGAGGGCCGACCGGGCCGAGACCTTTATCTCCAGGCTTATGGGGCTGCTTGGGCGGCGGCCGCTGGCGGAGGGGGAGGGGCTGTGGATCTCCCCTTGCCGCGGCGTCCATTCCATCGGGATGCGCTATTCCATCGACGTGCTGTTTCTGGACGGGCAGGGCAAAGTGATCGGCGCAATCCAGGGCTTTCCTCCGATGCGGCTCACCGGTATTTTCCGTGAAGCGAAGGGAGCGCTCGAGCTCCCCGACGGCGTTCTTCGGCGGACGGAAACGGCCTGCGGCGATTCCGTCGAGTTCCGGGAATAAGGTTTAGAATGAATTCAAGCGCCACAAGCGGGAAGGTCGTTGCGGGAGGGAGGTCATGGACAGCCGGGAACTGTCGGAGCGTGTGCGACGGCTTGTAGCCCGGCTGGAGCGGTGCGACATCTGCCCCAGGATGTGCCTCGTCGACCGGGTCCGCGGGGAAAGGGGAGTGTGCAGGACCGGGAGGGAGGCGAGGGTGGCCTCCTTCGGACCGCACTTCGGGGAGGAGGCGCCCCTGACGGGGCATAACGGCTCCGGGACCGTTTTCTTCTCCCAGTGCAACCTCCACTGCGTTTTCTGCCAGAACTACGACATCAGCCATTTCGAGGAGGGGCGGGAGATTCCGGCTGCCGCCCTTGCGGACATCTTTCTGTCCCTGCAGCGCATCGGGTGCCACAACCTCAACCTGGTGACCCCGACGCATGTTACACCGCAGGCCCTCGAGGCCCTTGCGCAGGCCAGGGAGCGCGGGTTCGCCCTCCCGGTCGTCTACAATTGCGGGGGGTACGAGCGCGTCGAAACGCTGCGGGAGCTTGAGGGGGCTGTCGACATCTACATGCCCGACGTGAAGTTCCTGGATCCTGAACCTGCCGCCAGGTACTGCGGCGCGCCCGATTACCCCGACAAGGTCATGGCTGCGGTCAAGGAGATGGCCAGGCAGGTGGGCCCCCTGGTTCTCGACGGCCTGGGGATAGCTTCGCGTGGACTGCTCGTCCGCCACCTCGTGATGCCGGGGGGCGCCTCCACTACCCGCAAGGTAATCGACTTCCTGGCGGATGAGATCGGGACTGATACCTGGCTGAACCTGATGGACCAGTACCGGCCGTGCGGCAGGGCGCACGAGTTTCCGGAGATCTCCCGCCGGACTTCGCTTAAAGAATGGACCGATGCCCGGGACTATGCGCGCTCAAGGGGGATGTCCCGGATCGACGGGGAAGCCTCCCCGTAACCGCGCAGGGGCCGTCCTTGACACCCCGGCTTCCTCGCTGGTAAATTGTTAGTTAGCACTCGAAGTATGGGAGTGCTAAAAACCTCAGGCGGTTCCACTACCGTGACCGGTGCGCTGGACGACCGCGGGGCGCAGGTGCTGCGCCACGTGGTGGAAGATTACATCGAGACCGCCGAGCCGGTCGGCTCGCGGACGATCTCCAAGAAGATGGGGCAGCAGCTCTCCCCCGCGACGATCCGCAACATCATGGCGGATCTCGAGGAGATGGGCTACCTGGTCCAGCCGCATACCTCCGCCGGGCGGGTACCCACCAGCACGGGTTTCCGTTATTACGTCGACTACCTCCTGGCGAGGCGCAAGCTGGCGCGCCCGGAACGAGACCAGCTGCAGCGGATGGCGGCTGGTGATGCGGGATCGACGTCGGCGGACGACATGGTCCGCCAGTTCAGTCGTCTTGTCTCGAGCCTCTCCCGGCATGCGTGCGTCGTGGTCGTCTCGCGGCTCTCGAGCCAGCCGCTGCGGTCGGTTAACCTTATGCGGGCCGGATCCGGCAAGGTACTGCTGGTGACGGTCACGCAGGCCGGATGGGTGGAGCACCGCCTCATCGAGGACGAGACGGACCTGTCGGGCGACGACCTGGCGGCGATCAACGGCTATCTCAACGAGCTGGCCGCCGGCCTCTCGCTGCCGCAGCTCAGGGTGAAGATCCTGCAGGAGATGAAAAGGGAGAAGGCGCGCTACGACAGGCTGATGCACCGCGCGCTGCTGCTCAGCGCCAAGGCGCTGGACGAGGGGAGCCCCACGGAGGTGTACGTAGAGGGAAGGGCAAACATACTCGAACAGCCCGAGTTCGCGGAGGACGTCCAGAAGCTCAAGCGGATACTGCGGGCGTTCGAGGAAAAAAGCGTCATAGTGCGGCTTCTCGACCGGGCGCTTGAGGGAGAGGCCATCCAGGTCTCGATCGGCTCGGAAAATCCGGTGGAAGGCCTTCTGGACATCTCGGTGGTCGCATCGGGATACCGCCTGGGGGACCAGACGATGGGCAGCATCGGCCTGATCGGCCCCGTCCGGATGGATTACTCAAGGATCATCCCCCTCGTGGAATACTCCGCCAGGCTCTTGAGCTCCGCCTTCGAACACAGATAAGCCGGAAAAGTCTTCGGTAAAAGGATTGCTCGCAAGACCGGCATGAAGGGGATTCGTCATGAAGGACAAGGATAAGGACATGCCGCGGGAGACGCCGCCCGGCGAGCCGGCGCTCGAGGGGGAAGAAACCGTCGAGGAAGAGCGGGCTCCATCCCCGGAGGAAGTCGCAGGCGAGCTGGACGAATTGAGGAAGCGCCTTGCGTATCTGGCAGCGGAGTTCGACAACTACCGGAAGCGGGTCGCAAGGGAGAAAGAGTCCCTGGTCTCCTTCGGGAACGAGCGGCTTCTTCGCGCCGTCCTGCCGTTTCTGGACAACCTGGAGCGGGCCATGACGCAGGCCGGGTCGTCCGCGCCGGCGGAAGGACTCCTGGCAGGAGTGCGCCTCACACACGACCAGTTCCTCTCGGAACTGCGGAAGTTCGGGCTGGAGCAGTTATCCGCGGAAGGGGAGATGTTCGATCCGAATCTGCACGAGGCGATAGCGCAGATCCCGTGGGAGGGAGCGCCCGAGGGTACCGTGCTGTCCGAAGCCAGCAAGGGATACATGCTGAACGGAAGGCTGCTCCGCCCCGCCCAGGTGACGGTTGCGGCCCCGCCGCCCGGCAGGCCGGCCGACAGCGAAGGCGGGCCGGACTCCAACCGCGCCGGCAGGGAGAACTGAGTTGGCCGGTCGTGACTATTACGAGGTGCTGGGGATTTCACGGAACAGCGGCCCCGAAGAGATCAAGAAGGCCTTTCGCCAGCTCGCCCTTCAGTACCACCCCGACCGCAATCCCGGGGACAAGAGCTCCGAGGAAAAGTTCAAGGAGCTCAACGAGGCCTATTCCGTGCTCTCCGATCCCCGGAAGCGCGAGCAGTACGACACGTACGGACACGCCGGCCCGGCCGGCCAGGGCTTCGGGGGATTTTCCGACTTCAACATGGGAGGCGTGGAAGACATCCTGAACGAATTCTTCGGGTTCGGGACGATCTTCGGGGGCGGCCGCCAGCAGAGGGCACGCCGCGGGGCCGACCTGCGCTATAACCTGGAGATCGCATTCGAGGATGCGGCGTTCGGCGCCGAGAAGGAGATAGTCGTCCCGCGATCGGCCGCCTGCGCGGAGTGCGCGGGAACCGGGGCGAAGAAGGGGACCCGGCCAGAGCGTTGCGCTGCGTGCAACGGGCGGGGGCAGGTTTCCGTCCAGCAGGGATTCTTCTCGATGACCCGGACATGCGGACGCTGCCGGGGATCCGGCGAGATCATACGAGAGCGCTGCGCGGAGTGCGCGGGAAGCGGGACCGTCAGGGAAAAGCGGTCGCTGAAAGTCAAGATTCCCGCCGGCGTCGACAACGGGACGCGGCTCAAGCTGCGAGGCGAAGGCGAAGCCGGACAGGGAGGCGGCCCTCCCGGCGATCTCTACGTGGTCGTGTCCGTGCTAAGCCATCCATTCTTCATACGCGAGGGGGAGCACCTTCTGTGCGATGTGCCGATATCATTTCCACAGGCCGCGCTGGGCGATGAAATAGAGGTCCCGACCCTTTCGGGAAAGAAAAAGCTCGTAATCCCACAGGGGACCCCGTCGGGCCATGAGTTCGTCATGAAGGGGGAAGGGGTGGCCGTCCTCAACGGGCACCGGCGCGGGAACCTCGTTATCCGGGTCGTGATAGACGTCCCCAAAAAACTGACCAAACGGCAGAAGGAGCTGCTGGCCGAATTCCGGGAGCTTTCCGGCGATTCGCCGGGGCCGATATCCCGCAGTTTCTTCGAAAAGGTCAAGGAGATATTCGGCTGATGCGCAAGGCGGCGGGGGCAATCGGCCTCCTGCTGGCGGCTGTGCTGTGCGCCGCTTCATGGGGAGAGGAGCTTCCCTTCACGTCCGCGGCCGATACCGTGCCCGTTTCCCGTCCCGCCGCCCGAAACGGTTCCCGCGGGCTTCCGATCGCCCAGTTCTGGCGCGCGGAGACGGAATTCCAGGCCGGCATGACCGAAGAGCCGCTCTCCCGTTTTCTCGATCTGGCCTACAATTACCCCGACGACGAACGCAAGGGATTCGTCTGGATGAGGGTGGGGGAGCTGCTTCTGGCCAAGGGAGAGCTCGAATCCGCCCTTTCCGCCGCCGACAAGGCGGTCCTTCTTTCCCGCGCCCGGTTCCTGGCGCTTTCCGCAATGGACCTGAAGTTCCGCGTGTACCAGCGAATGCAGTGGAAATCCGAAGCGCGGCAGGTGGCGGCCTACCTGCTGGAGCAGCAGTACATCAACGCCGATCCCCCGAAGCTGCTGGCCGTAATGGCCCGCGCGGACATGGAAAGCGGAAGGATAGGCCAGGCCATGGTCCTTTTCCGCCGCGCCGCCGCGGCCGCGAACACCACAGAGGAGGGCGCCCGGATACGCGCGGACAGGGACGCCATGATCGACGGCGCAACGGACATCGCCGCATTGCGGGAGGCGGCGGAAGCGGAAGATGACTCCGGGGTAAAGTCCCACCTGTTCCTGACGCTCGGGAAGTTGGCCGCCCGGAAGGGTTTCACCGGCATGGGCGCTTTCGCGCTCGAGAAGGCGGCGGGCGCGGGCGGCCCGCGGTCGAAGGAAGCGGCGGAACAGCTCTACCGCCTGGAGAAGATCGTCGCCTCGCGACCCAGGATCGTTGGGCTGGTTCCCCTGGCCGGCAAGCTGGCCGACATCGGCTTCGCCGTCCTCTCCGGCGCGGAGGTCGCCCTGCAGCATGGGGGGCGAAACGGGACCGAAACACTGGCGCCCGTCCTTCGCTGGGTGGATACCGGCGGCCAACCGGACCGTGCCCGCAGGGAGTTCTCCGCCGCGGCGCAGGAAAAGAACGTAATCGGATTCATCGGGCCGCTTACAGGCGAGGAGGGAAGGTCCGTCAGCGCAGCCTTCGGGCCGAAGTCCCCCCCGGTCCTCTACCTCGGCCAGAAAGGGATTCCGGAGAAGCCCTTCCTTTACGGTTTCGGCCTCTCCCCGCAAGCGGAGGCGCGGGCGGTCCTTGCCCATCTGAAAAGAAACGGGCAGTCCGACCTGCTGCTTCTTTACCCCGAGAACGGCTACGGAAAGGGATTCGCGGAGGCTGTCGCCGCCGCGGCGCAGGAGAGCGGGATCCGTGTAGGCAAGAAGCTCTCCTATTCGCCCGAATCGAAGGATTTCACCGAGGTGATCCGGAAGGCAGTGGGGCAGACCGCTTTCGCCCGGGAGGCGAAGACAAAGGAGAAGGGAAGGGGGATGAAGCTGAGGCAGGAGGCCATTCTGATCGCCGACAGGTGGGACAGGGTCTTCCTCCTGGCCTCGCAACTTCGTTATTACAACGTGTACGTACCCCTGGCCGGCTTCTCCGGATGGAACGACGAGGAGCTGATCCGCAAGGCGGGCGACGCGGTTTCGGGCGCAGTGTTTTCCGCCGACTATTCGGACGCGATCCCCGGCGCAAGAGGGGAAAAGTTCCGCACCGAGTACAGGGAGGCCGTGGGGACCGTCCCTTCGCGGTTCGAGGCCATGGGATACGACGGGGCGATGCTTCTCGCCGAGGCCTACCGGCTCAATGCAGGGAAAGAGGCCCGGACCGCGGGGGATGCCTCCCGCGAGAGGATACCTCGGCTGAAGTCGTTCCACGGAGTTACCGGGTCCTTCCAGTTCGGCCAGTCGGGCGATATGCGCAGGAGGGTGTTCATCCTGCGCGTGGAGCTCGGAAACTTCGTCCCGGTGCCGGAATCGTAGGACCCTATCCCGGCATGCCTTCCGACCTGGCGAGGAGCGTGCGCGCTGTGTTTGCCCCGGGCGGGCCGTTGTCCGCGTCGATCCCGGGGTTCGAGCCCCGCCCCGGACAGCTTCGCATGGCCTCCGATTGGGCGCACGCCCTTTCGCGAGGGGAGATCCTCGTGGCGGAGGCCGCCACCGGGATAGGGAAGACGATCGCCTACCTTATTCCAACCGTGCTCTCCGGCCGAAAGGCGATACTCTCCACGGGAACCCGGACGCTTCAGCAGCAATTGGCGGAAAACGACGTGCCGATCGTGCGGCAGGCGCTTTCAACGCCGTTTTCCTGCGTCGTTGTGAAGGGGAGGGCCAACTACCTGTGCCGCCGGAGGTGGAAGCGTTTCGCCGCCGAGCCGCTGTTCGAGTTCGCCAGGGAAGCCGCCCACTTCGACCGCATGCAGGCCTTCGCCGAAACCACGCGCACCGGGGACATATCGGAGTGCCCGGGAATACCGGAAGACTTCCGGGCATGGGGCGAGGTCAACGCCCGCTCCGAGATGTGCGACTCGGCCGCATGCGCGGAAACCGAGAAGTGCTTCCTGATGGAGGTCCGCCGCCGGGCCGCGTCCGCGGACCTCGTGGTAGTGAACCATCACCTCTTCTTCGCGGACCTGGCCCTCCGCGCGAAATCGGGGGGAGGCCCGGACATCCTGCCGTTCCCCGACGCCGTGGTCCTGGACGAGGCTCACGGCATCGAGGAGGTCGCCTCATCGTTTTTCGGCTTAAGCGTTTCCCTTTGGCGCGCACAGGAACTATGCCGCGACGTGGTCCGCACCTGCGGCAAGGGGGGCGATGGATGGAGGCCGGCGCTCCCGGCGGCTGAAACCTTTCGCCGCGCCGCGGAGGGACTGTTCACCGCCCCGGGAGAAGGGCAGGGACGATTCCTTCTCCGGCGGCTTGCGGAGGACCCGTCCTTCGAACGGAAGGCCGAAGGACTTCGGCGCGCCGGGGAGGAGCTCTGCCAGGCCTTTTCCGCCTGCCGGGAAACCCGGGGCGCAGCCGCGGGGGAGACTGCCCGAGGCGAGGGGCCGCCGGAAGGCGAAGGCGAGGCGCTCTTGAGAAGGGCCCGTTCGTTCGTCGACGATCTGGACGGCGTATTGTCTGCGGACACGGGGAGCACCGTGGCCTGGGGGGAGCGGCGCGGCCACTCCGTCACGTTCTGCCGCACGCCGGTCGAGGTCTCCGCCATCCTCTCCGAAGTCCTATGGAAGGGGACCTGCCCGGTACTGCTGACTTCCGCCACTCTTTCCGTTTCGGGTAACCTTTCCTATTTCCGCGACCGCGTCGGCCTGGGCGGTGTTGATGTGAGCGAACTCATCGTGGATAATGAATTTGACTTCGCGCGGAAGGCGCTCGCATACGTGCCGGCCGGCCTTCCGGACCCGGGAGACGAGGGATTCCCGTCCGCCGCCGCAAGGGAAACCGCCGCCATCCTTGCTCTTTCCGGAGGCGGGGCTCTCGTACTGTGCACAAGCTACCGCACGTTGGGCGCGCTTGAAGAGCTGCTCCGGGACGCGCTGCCGTTCACGCTCTACGTGCAGGGGGAGGCGCCGCGAACGCACCTGCTGCGCGCGTTCCGGGAAGAGGAGGACGCGGTCTTGATCGGAACGGGCACGTTCTGGGAAGGGATAGACGTGCCCGGGGAATCGCTCCGTTGCGTGATTATCGACAAGCTTCCGTTCGCGCCGCCCGCCGACCCCGTGGTGGCCGCCCGCATCGGAGCCATACGGGAGCGGGGCGGAGACCCGTTCGCCGAGTACCAGCTGCCGGAGGCGGTGCTGGCCCTGCGCCAGGGGGTGGGTCGCCTGCTGCGGCGCGGGGACGATTTCGGCGTGGTGGCGCTCCTCGACCACCGGGTCCTTTCGAGATCCTACGGGGCGTTGTTCCGGGAGAACCTTCCCGACATGCCGTGGACCCGGGACAGTGGAGCGGTTAAGGATTTTTTTCGGCGGTTCCGGCGAACCTAACGGCAGGACAGGGGGATGAAGGCATGATACGAAAGGCGGTATTTCCGGCGGCGGGGTTCGGGACGCGCTTCCTGCCCGCGACCAAGGCTTCCCCGAAGGAGATGCTGCCTCTCGTGGACAAGCCGCTCATCCAGCACGGCGTGGAGGAGGCCAAGGCGGCGGGGATCCGGGACATGATAATCGTAACCGGGCGCGGGAAGAATGCCATCGAGGACCACTTCGACGTTTCCTTCGAGCTGGAGGCCACGCTGGCGAAGAAGGGGGACGGCAAATTGCACTCCCTCGTCCGCTCGATCTCCGACATGGGCGATTTTTTCTACGTCCGGCAGAACCTGCCGCTGGGCCTGGGGCACGCGGTGCTTCGCGCGATGGACCTGGTCGGCGAGGAGCCGTTCGCCGTAATCCTCTCGGACGACGTGATCGACTCCAGGGTGCCTGTTCTCCGCCAGATGATCGACGTTTACGAGAAGCACAGCGCCGGGGCCGTGCTGGCGATCCAGCAGGTCCCCCGGGAGCACGTGTCCCGCTATGGAATAATCGAAGGCAAAAAGATAGCGACCGGCGTCTACGAGATCGTGGACATGGTCGAAAAGCCCAGGTCGGAAAATGCGCCATCGGACCTGGCGATCATCGGGCGGTACATCCTGCCGCCGTCGATCTTTCCCGCGCTCCAGTCGACCAAGCCGGGGGCGAACGGAGAGGTCCAGCTGACCGACGCCATCCGATCGCTGCTTTCAAAGGAGCGGGTCATCGGGTACGCCTTCGAAGGGGTCAGGTACGATGCGGGGACAAAGCTGGGCTTCCTGATGGCCAATATCGCTTTCGCGCTCCAGGACCCGGAGATCGGGCCGGGCCTGAGCGCTTTCTTGAGGAAGGAGAAGCTTCGTTGAGCCGTACGTTGAAGAGAAAGCATGTGGAAGAGGATGCGGCCCCCCAGGGAGTATGCGCGACGGGGCGCGTGATGCTTGTGGACATTTCCGACGAGGCGGCGTACAGGCCCCTCTCCGACGTCCATGAAACCCCGGAGGGCGTGATCATCAGGATGGAGCTGCCGGGGGTGCCCAGGGAAGACGTGGAGGTCAGGGTGGCCGGCCCCCGGATCGAGGTGGCGGGAGAGAAGCGGCCCGACACCGACGCCGGGGATGCCTCCTACCTGTGCCTGGAGCGCAGCTTCGGAAGGTTCCACCGGGCATTCGACGTCAGCGGCTCCGTGAACCTGTCGCGGATGACGGCTGTCTTAAAGGGGGGGGTGTTGATCCTGTTCCTCCCCAAGGTATCGGAACGGCGCGGACAGGAGCGCCTGGTTCCCATCGCGGCCGAAGAGTAACGGCGAACAGGGGGAATGATCGAAATGGCTGACGAAACAACGAGGCCCGGCGATACGGACCTGGGGGTTCCCGCCCAGAAGGAAGGGGAACCGCCTTTGGTCCCGGATCGGCGGGAAGAGGGCAAGCCTGCGGAAACGGCCCCGGAGATCCCGACGGTCCTTCCCCTGCTGCCGGTGCGGGACATCGTCATATTCCCGTACATGACGCTGCCGCTTTTCGTCGGACGGGAAGGCTCGATCGCCGCCGTAGAGGAGGCGCTGGCGCGGGACCGCCATATCTTCCTCGCTACGCAGAAGGACCCGTCGGTCGAGGAGCCCAAGGTGGAGGACCTTTACCGGACCGGGACCGTGGCGATGATCATGCGCATGCTCAAGCTTCCCGACGGCCGGCTCAAGATCCTCATCCAGGGCGTCGTCAAGGGGAAGATACTCGAGTTCCTGGAGTCCCGGCCCACCGTGCGGGTGCGCATCGAGCGGATCGTCGAATCCCCGCCGAAGGAAGGATCGCTGGAGGTGGAGGCGCTCATGCGCGCGTCCAGGGAGAAGATAGAGAAGATCCTGTCCCTGAAGAACATGCCGGTCGAGATCCTCATGGTCACCGAGAACATCAACAATCCCGGCGTGCTGGCGGATCTGGTGGCGTCCAACCTGCGGCTGAAGATCGAGGAGGCGCAGGGGGTGCTCGAGGAGGAGGACCCGGTCTCCCGGCTTACGCTGGTCAACAACCTCCTGTCCCGGGAGCTGCAGCTTGCCGACATGCAGGCCAAGATCCAGAACCAGGCCAAGGAGGAGATGTCGAAGAGCCAGAGGGAGTATTTCCTGCGCGAGCAGCTCAAGGCGATCAAGTCGGAGCTCGGCGACATCGACGGCAAGGCGGAGGAGATCGACGACCTGCGGGAGAAGATCAAGGCGGCCGGCATGCCGGAGGAGGTCGGCAAGGAGGCGGAGAAGCAGCTGCGGCGCCTGGAAGGGATGCACCCGGATTCGGCCGAGTCCTCCGTCGTCCGTACTTACCTCGACTGGCTCGTGGAGCTCCCCTGGAAGAAGGAGACTCGGGACAACATAAACATCGCCAAGGCCAAGAAGATACTCGACGAGGACCACCACGACCTCGAAAAGGTCAAGGAGCGGATTCTGGAATACCTCGCCGTGCGCAAGCTCAAGGACAAGATGAAGGGACCGATCCTTTGTTTCGTCGGTCCGCCGGGCGTCGGGAAGACCTCCCTGGGCAAATCGATCGCGCGGTCGATGGGACGTAAATTCATCCGCATGTCGCTCGGGGGGATCCGGGACGAGGCCGAGATCCGCGGCCATCGACGCACATACGTCGGGGCGCTCCCGGGCAGGATCGTCCAGGGGATGAAGCAGGCGGGGACGAGGAACCCGGTGTTCATGCTGGACGAGATCGACAAGCTCGGGGCCGATTTCCGGGGAGATCCTTCCGCGGCCCTGCTGGAGGTGCTCGACCCCGAGCAGAACTTCTCCTTCAGCGACAACTACCTCAACGTTCCGTTCGACCTGTCGAAGGTGCTGTTCATCGGCACCGCCAACATAATCGACCCGGTTCCGCCGGCGCTGAAAGACAGGATGGAGATCCTTTATCTCTCCGGGTACACCGACGTCGACAAGCTGGCGATCGCGAAGCGGTTCCTCCTGCCGCGGCAAAAGGACGAAAACGGAGTGCGGGACGGACAGCTCCGGATGACCGACAAGGCCATCCTGGCGATCATCCACCAGTACACGCGGGAGGCGGGACTGAGGAACCTGGAGCGCGAAATCGGGCAGATCTGCCGGAAGGCGGCGCGGAAGATCGCCGAGGGTGAGAAAGGCCCCTTCTCCATCACGCCCAGGAACATCTCAAGATACCTGGGAGTGCCGAAGTTCCTCCCCGAAACGGAAGGGGAGAAGGACGAAGTGGGCGTGGCGACCGGCCTGGCGTGGACGCCCACGGGCGGCGACATCCTGTTCGTAGAGGTTTCGCTCGTCAAGGGGAAGGGCAACGTGACCATAACCGGGTCGCTGGGCGACGTCATGAAGGAAAGCGCTCATGCGGCGCTCACCTACGCGCGGTCACGCGCCTCGCGCCTGGGGCTGGCGAGGGATTTCCACTCCAGCTACGACATCCACATCCATGTACCGGCCGGCGCTATCCCCAAGGACGGGCCCTCCGCCGGAATAACGATCGCCACCGCGCTCATCTCCTCGCTGACGGGGATCCCCGTCAGGCGCGACGTGGCGATGACGGGTGAGATAACGCTGCGGGGACGGGTCCTGCCGATCGGCGGATTGAAGGAGAAGGCGCTGGCCGCCCTGCGGGCAGGGATCACCGAGATAGTCGTGCCCGAGCAGAACCGGAAGGACATCGAGGAGATACCGCGCCACGAGGCCCGGCAGTTCACGTTCTCGTTCGTCAAGAACATGGACGAAGTGGTTTCCAGGGCGCTCGGGAAGAACCCGTTCCGCCCCGCGGCGCGGGCAGCCTGGCCGGCCGGCAAGACGGATCGGCGCGCGGAGAAGAGAGCGCGGAAGCGGCGGTGAAACGCAAAGGCCCCTCCACCGGGCGCCTGCGGGACCTGGGGGAGTTCGGGCTCATCGAGCATGTGAGGCGCCGGTTCGGCGGCGCCGTCCGTCCCGGCGAGATCGGAATCGGGGACGACGGGGCCGTCCTGCGCTCGCCGCAAGGTAACGTGGTGCTCTCGACCGATCTCCTGGTGGAAGGGACCCACTTCGACCTGCGGTACTTTCTTCCGGAAGAGCTCGGATGGCGGGCCCTCATGGCCAATCTCTCCGACCTCGCGGCGATGGGGGCGTCCCCGGTCTGCTATCTCGTCGCCCTTGCCGCACCTCCCGAAACGCCGATCCGGCTCCTTGACGGAATATTCCAAGGGATGTCGAAGGCGGGCCGCTCCTCCGGGATCCGGCTGATGGGGGGGGACACCTGCAAGGGCGGGAACCTGGTTCTGTCGATAACCGTCATGGGAAAGGTTTCGGCCGGAAAAGCGGTCCGACGCGAAGGCGCGCGGCCCGGCGACCTCCTCTTCGTCACGGGGGAGCCGGGCTGGTCCCGACTGGGACTGAGGCTCCTGTCCGGCGGGAGGCCGCGGAATCCGAAAGGGTGGCGGCGCGAAGCGATGCGCCGGCATCTTCGCCCGGCGGCGCGCTGCAGGGAGGGATGCCTGGCGGCGAAATGCGGGGCCGTCTCGGCGATGATCGACCTGTCCGACGGCCTCCTGCCGGATCTATCCCACCTGCTCGAACGGGGAGGCATGGGCGCCGTCCTGGACGAAAAGGCGTTCCGGCTTTCGGCGAGGTTCCGGAAGGCGGCGCAAGCTCTGGGGGAGGACCCGGTCGCGGCCTTCCTTGCCGGGGGGGAGGACTATGAACTTCTGATGTGCGTGCGCCCCCACAGATACGACTCCTTCAGGAGGGCCGCCAGGTTGTTCCCCGCCGGGGCGCACCCGATCGGCATGGTTACGGGTCAGGCCGGGATCAGGGTACGCCTGTCCGACGGGTCCTGGATGAAAGGCGCAAGGCTCCCGCGCGGTTTCAGCCATTTCTCCGCGCGCGCCGGGCGTCCGCATTGATGGAAATTGCCCTCATAGCCGTATTGACGGCCGCCACCGCATTCATATCCGCCGCGGAGACGGCGTTCTTCGCCCTGCGGCGGGTCGACTTCCTGAAATGGAAAGAGGAAGGAAACCGCAAGGGGAGGAAAATAGAGAGGATGCTCGCGGCCCCCGGCAAGCTCATCACGACGATATTCATCGTGAACGAGTTGACGAACGTGTCGATATCCTCGTTGCTCGCGGTGCTCCTCATCCCCATGGTTTCCCGCCACGGAGAGCTTCTGTCGCTTGTGGCCGGCACATTCGTGATCCTGGTGCTCGGAGATCTCATCCCGAAGTGCCTGGCCTGGCCGAGGGCCCGCTCGTTTTCCCTGGCGGCGGCGGGCCCGGTGCGTTTTTTCTCCACGATCCTGGCGCCGTTGCGGTTTTTGGTCGAGAAATCCGCCGCCGGCATCGTCTTCGTCCTCGGAGGGGGAGGTCCCGCGAAGATATCCAGGGAACTCACCGAGCGGGAGTTCCGCGCGCTGGTGGACGTGGGAGAGGAGAGCGGAACCCTCGATGCGGGGGAGAAGGAGCTCATCCACAACATCTTCGAGATGACGGACAAGCGGGCCGGCGAAATAATGACCCCCCTTGCCGACGTGTTCATGGTCCCGTCGACGCTGCCGTACGAGGATCTTCTCGCCCGGTTCCACCGGTACCGCCGGTCCCGGATCCCGGTCTACGAGGAAGAGCGGCAGAACATCGTCGGCGTCCTTTATTTCAAGGAGCTTCTCCGGCCGATGGCCGAGGGGACGGAGATATCCTGGACGGCGCTGCTGAAGCC
>DATBLU010000169.1:0-1826 GCA_036555205.1 Candidatus Deferrimicrobiaceae bacterium | reverse complement strand
GTACGTCGTACGAAGGCTCCTTCTGACGATCCCGCTGCTGGTCGGGATAAGCCTGATTTCGTTCTTAGTTATGAACATGGCGCCGGGCGGGCCGATCGGCGCCGCCGCCGACATGAATCCGAAGGCCACGGCGGAGGTCCGGGAGCGACTGAAGGCCTATTACGGCCTGGATCAGCCGCTTCACGTGCAATACGGCCGCTGGCTCCGCCGCATGGCGACGCTGGATTTCGGTCCGAGCTTCTCCCCGGACGGGCGGCAGGTCGCCGACAAGATCCGGGAGCGGATCCCGGTGACGCTCGCGATAAACCTGCTTTCCATGGGGATCATCCTTCTCGTCGCGATCCCGATCGGCATCTATTCCGCGGTGCGTAAGGATTCATGGTTCGACAGGATCTCGACCGTGACCGTGTTCACGGGATTCGCCATCCCCACTTTCTGGCTTGCCCTTCTCCTCATGATGCTGTTCGGCGTCAAGCTCGGCTGGCTTCCCATTTCGGGGCTGGTCTCGCTGGAGCACGACTCGCTCTCCCTTGCAGGAAAGGCCTGGGACCGCGCGCAGCATCTTCTCCTTCCGGTGCTCCTGGCGGGATTCGGAGGCCTCGCGGGGTTTTCCCGATACATGCGGTCGAACATGCTGGAAGTGATCAGGCAGGACTACATAGCCACGGCGAAGGCCAAGGGGCTCACCGAGAGGCTGGTCGTGTTCCGGCACGCGGTGCGCAACGCGCTGCTTCCGGTCATAACGATCCTGGGGCTCTCCGTGCCGGACCTGCTGGGCGGATCGGTCATCTTCGAGACGATCTTCGCCATTCCCGGCATGGGGCAGCTCTTCTACCAGGGGGTCATGTCGCGGGACTACCCGCTCATCATGGGGATACTCGTGATCGGCTCGTTCCTGACCCTCATCGGAAATCTCCTGGCGGACGTCGGCTATGCGCTAGCCGATCCCCGCATCCGGACCGGGTGACGCGATGCCTTCGTCAGGGCGATCCATGTCGGCGGACCTTCTGAGGAGGCTGGCGCGCAACCGCCTGGCGGCCGCAGGGGGGGCTGCCGTACTCTTCTTCTTCTTCGTCTCGGCCTTCCCGCAGGCTTTTTCCTCCCACGACCCGAACCGCATCGACGTCCGGAACGTTCTGCAGCCGCCGTCGGCGTCCCATCCCCTGGGGACGGACGAGCTCGGGCGCGACGTCCTGGCCCGCATGGCGTACGGGGCGCGGATCTCCCTCAAGGTCGGGTTCGTGGCGGTGGGGATAGCGACGGCGATAGGCCTGCTCGTGGGGCTCTTCTCCGGTTTCTACGGCGGCCTGGCGGACGCCGTGCTCATGCGGTTCGTCGACATAATGCTCTGTTTCCCGACCTTCTTCCTCATACTGTCCGTTATCGCGTTCCTGGAGCCTTCCATTTACAACATAATGATCGTCATAGGCGTCACCGGATGGATGGGCGTGTCGCGCCTCGTACGCGCGGAGACCCTGTCGCTCAAGGAGCGTGATTTCGTGGCGGCCGCGCGGGCACAGGGGGCGGGCGATGCGCGGATCATCTTCCGGCACATCCTGCCCAACACGCTGGCGCCGGTCCTCGTTGCCGCGACGCTGGGCGTGGCGGGCGCGATCCTGACGGAATCGGCGCTTTCCTTCCTTGGCATCGGCGTGCAGCCGCCCACGCCGTCCTGGGGGAACATCCTTACCGCGGGCAAGGACAACATAGAGTTCGCCTGGTGGCTCTCCGTCTACCCCGGGCTCGCCATATTGTTCACGGTCCTGGGGTACAACCTGCTCGGAGAAGGGATCCGCGATGCAGTGGATCCCCGATTGCGAGGCAGG
>DATBLU010000165.1:0-2567 GCA_036555205.1 Candidatus Deferrimicrobiaceae bacterium | reverse complement strand
ACAGGGATCTTGTTGCTGATTTCGATCTTGCCGCCGAGGTGCTTCAAGAAAGTGCGGTCCGAGACGTTTATGATCTTCACGCCCTGGACCTCTTTCACCGCGTTGATGATCTCCTGGGCGTGCTCGATCCCGCGGGCGCGGACCGTGATGTCCCGCGTGACGGTCCCCTTCCCGTGGCCCGAGAGGTCCACCGCGCCGATGTCTCCGCCGACGCCTCCGATCATGGTCGTAACCTTGCCCAGCATCCCGGGCCGGTTCTGGATCTCGACGCGCATCGTGATGCTGTAGCTTTCGCTGGGCCTTGCAAGGATCGCCATTCCTGCCTCCCCATATCCGTCTAAGTAATTTCTGCGGAAATAATAGAAAACATGAGGGGGGAGGTCACCCCCCGAAAGGGGGGAAATTATCGGGCGATGATTCCCAGTTTCCTGGCGGTCGCTATGGCCTCGGTGCGGGTCCTGACGCACAGTTTGCAGTAGAGCCGCTTCAGGTACCACTTCACCGTCTCTTCCGAAAGGAACAGGCGCTCTCCTATCTCCCTGTTGCGCAGTCCTTCCGAGATAAGCCGCAATATCTGCACTTCCCTGTGGTGGAACGGTTCGTCGGCGCTCCCCGCGGCGGTCTTGTCGCCCGCCGAATCGGCGCGATCCTCGAGCGCCAAGAGGATGCCTGCCGCCGCCGTACGCGCACCTTCGCCGTTTTTCAGGCGCCTGAAAAGCGGGATCATATCCCTGCCCGCGCTTACGAACGGGCGAACGATCTCCTCCCTTTCGGCCAGGTGCATAGCGCGCTCCAGCACGGCCAGGGCCTCGCCGGTCCTCGACAGCCCGTTCAACGCCGCCGACTGCAGGACCAGGAATTCGATGACATGTCGTCCTCTCCCCGCCGCTGCGGCGCTGTTCACCGCCTTGCCGGCCAATCCCGCGGCCTCCTCGAATTGCCCCCGCGCCATCAGAAACCGAAGCTGTTCCATCAGGAAATATTCATATTTTTCCGGGAAGTCCGGACGATCGTTCCAGTCCTCCCCCGGGAACGAATTCCGCGCGGCTTCGAGGAACACTTCGGCCTTGACCAGGTCCTTCGCCTGGACGGCGATGCGCGTTTCCAGCAGGTCGGCGCGAAAAGATACCCGAAGCACGTTGTGTTTCCGCGCTATCTGCCGCGCCTGGGCCAGGTCGGCTGCGGCCAGCCCATGCCTCCCGAGCGCGATATGTACGCGTGCCCGCTCTACGAGTGCCATCCCGAGAAAGCCGTACGCGTCGCCTGCTTCAAGGAACGCGATCGCCTCCGACAACTCTTCAAGCGCCTCGCCCAGCCTGTTTTTTTCCTGGAGCACCAGCGCCAGTCCGTAGCGCAAAAACGCAGCCCCGATGCTGCGCAGCCACCTCCTCTCCCCTGCGACTTCGATCGACCTGCGGAAGTTTTCCTCGGCGTCGTTCATCCTGCCCATCAGGTAATTGACGATCCCGATGTTCAGCCTGGCGTTAAGGTTCACGAGCGAGGTGTTCGCGGCGTCGGATACCACCAGCGCCTCGTGGAAGTGCTGCAGGGCGACGGAGAGGTATCCCGCCACACGGCTCGCAAACCCCAGTGTTACGGAAGCATAGCTGCGCAGCGCAAGCTCCTCGCGGGGGAAGAGCGAGATGATGCCGGGGTGCAGACCGGTGACGTCCGGCTCGTCGTTCCGGATGATGCCTATTACGGCCCGAAGCACCTGAAGTTCAGCCTTCACGGAACCGGTCGCGGCGGATATCCTTACGCCCGTCGGATTTTCCGATTTGGCGAGCGCCGATTCCGCGCAGTCGATGCGATGCCCGGCTCCTTCCAGCTCGCCCAGGTAGGCAAGCGCCCATGCGTGCAGCGCGCACAGGACCGGGGACCTGCGGACCGTCCCTTCCGGCAGCGATTCAACCCACCGGCGCAGCTCCTTGAAGTCTCCCTGCCGGAAAAGTTCCCGCCCCGCCGTTTCGATAAGCCTCGCAGCCCTCTTGAAGCGGTTACCCGCTGTCGCGTACCGAACGGCCTCCGCGAGATACCCGTTCCTCTCGAACCATTCGCTGGCGCGGTCGTGCAGGGCGGCGATTTCTTCAGGAATCTCCGCCTGCATGCGGGTCCGCAGGAAATCGGCAAACAGGTGGTGGTACCGGTACCAGGTGCGGTGGTCATCCAGGCCGAAGATGAACAGGTTGCCGTTTTCCAGCGTCTCCATCATCTGCTGGCTGTCCCGCCTCCCGGCAACGGCGTCGCACAGGGGAGCGTTCATTCGTTCCAGTATCGCCGTTTTAATAAGGAATTGCCGCACACCGGCCGTTTGGCGCTGGAAAACCCCCTCGAGCAGGTAATCTGCGACGTTTCTCTGCGCGCCGGTGAATGAAGTCACGAACCCGTCGGCGTCTTCCGTCCCCGCGAAGGCCATGGCTGCAAGCTGCAGCCCCGTGATCCACCCCTCCGTCCGGGTACAGAGCGCGTGAAAGTGATCCTCGGAAAGCCGCAGACGGCACATCTCCTTGAAGTAATGCCGCGTTTCTTCGACGTCGAACCGCAGGTCCTCCCAACGGACCGACAGG
>DATBLU010000141.1:0-2071 GCA_036555205.1 Candidatus Deferrimicrobiaceae bacterium | reverse complement strand
TCCCTCGGCTCCATAGCCAAGGCAAGCGTTCGGCTCACCTCACCGCTCGAGCGGCTCGGTGACCATCCCCAGCTTCTCGATCCCGGCGTTGCGTACTTCCGCGATGACCTTCACCACGAATCCGTACGGCACCGCCCGGTCGGCGCGGAAGTAAACCTGCCGATCCTCGCGCCGGGCTATGATGGCCGCCAGGGTGGAATTGAGACGGTTGAACTCCACCGGCTGCTTACCCACGAATATCCTGCTGTGCATGTCGACCGTGATCACGAGGCGCTCCTCCTCGGCGCGCATCGCCTTCGCGTTGGCCTGCGGAAGGTTCACATCGACTCCCTGCGTCAACATCGGGGCCGTCACCATGAATATGATGAGGAGAACAAGCATCACGTCCACGAGCGGCGTGACGTTGATCTCGGACATCATCCTTCGATCGCCGCTTCTCCTCCCGGTCATGGCCATCGGGCTATACCTTGTCCATGTTGCGTTCCAGGAAGTTGACGAATTCGACGGTGAAGCTGTCTATCCGCGTCGCGATAGCCCGGACCCTGTTCAGAAAGTAGTTGTAGGCCATGACGGACGGGATGGCGGCCGCCAGCCCCGCCGCCGTCGCGACGAGGGCCTCCGCGATCCCGGGGGCCACCGTCGCCAGCGACGCGCTCCCGACGGCGGCAATACCGGAGAAGGCGTTCATGATCCCCCAGACGGTACCGAACAGCCCGATGAACGGCGTGGCGCTACCGGTGGTCGCCAGGAAGGGAAGGTAGGATTCCATCAGGGCGGCTTCCTCGTTTGCGGCCTTCCGCATCGCCCGTTCGATATTATCCATGGGGAAAACCCCCGATCGCGCGCCGACGGCGGCCGATTCCGCTCCCCGGCCGCGTTGAATCCGCGTCAACTCCAGGTACCCCGTACGGAACACCTCGATCAAGGGGGTACGCTGCGACTTCTCGGCAAGGTCGTAGAGGGCGGCCAGGCTCTTTCCCTCGGCGAACGATTTGACGAACGCAGCCTGGTTCCGTTCGATCCCCTTGAAAAGCCGGAACTTGAGGAAGATGATCGCCCACGAGACCACGGAGAACACGACCAGCAGCAGGAGCACCAGCTTCACGATCGGCCCGGCCAGAAGAACGTGCTGGAACACGCGCGTGTCGAATATCCCGGTCGCCGCCGGAACGACCATCAAAGGCAATCCGAAAAATGGCATCAGGCTACAGACCTCCAATTGATAATAACATCCCTATATATAGGAAACTAACCCGCCATTCAACGGCCTTGACAATTGCCGCGGGGAAAAATAGGATACCCTCCTGACAGGGAAAATGGGAGGTCGGCGTTGAAAAAATCACGAAACACCCGCCAGCGCGCCGTAATCCTCGACATCCTTCGGAAAAGCGAATCCGCCCATCCGACCGCCGACACGATCTACAGGGAAGCCCGGAAAGCGCTCCCGAACATCAGCCTGGGCACGGTCTACCGCAACCTGAACTTCCTCCGGGAGCAGGGCCTGGTGCACGAAATCCGTTCGAACACCGAGGCGTCGTCCCGGTTCGAGTGCAATTGCCCGCCTCACGCACACTTCCACTGCGCGCGCTGCCAGGCAGTGTACGACATTCCGCTTCCGGAATGCCTCCGGAACCTCGAGTGGGACGAGGCCCTCTCCATCTCCTCGATCAATTCCATGGAGCTGCACCTTCTCGGGGCATGCCGCAATTGCGGCGCGGCGCATAATTGAAGCATAAGACAGTATCCAGCCCATAAAGGTTCGGGGATTCAAGGGTAAAAAAAAGGGGCGCCCGCAGGCGCCCCTTCGTATTGCAATTTCCTGCCGCGATCAGGCCAGTTTCCTGCCTCCCTCGGCGGCCCACTTCTCCAGCATTTCGGTGGTTACCGACTTCGGCCGTTCGATTGCGTATCCAAGCGCGCGGTCCCAGGTGATGTTGCACAGGACGCCCAGGGCCCGTCCGATCCCGAAGAGAACGGTGTAGAAATCGTACTCGACGAGGCCGTAGTACCACTGGATGACGCCGGACTGCGCGTCGACGTTCGGCCACGGGTTCTTCGCCTTCCCGTGCTC
>DATBLU010000117.1:0-1851 GCA_036555205.1 Candidatus Deferrimicrobiaceae bacterium | reverse complement strand
GTCTCCGACGGTCACCCCCGGCGCTATCCGGATCACGGTGCGGTCCGGCTTCACCTCCCGGCTGGCCAGCTTGTAGGGCTTGAGGATCGGGACCACCCGCTCCACGCCCGGCAGCGACTCGAGGGACTGCAGGACGAACTTCCCCCGCTCGTCGCCGATCGCGCCGATGACCTTCCGGGTTTTGCCGTGGATCGTGTGGGGAGCGTACCCAAGTTCCTTGATCTTGCTTATGACTGTGCGGATTTCCGCTTTGGAGGCCCGGGCCTCCATGACGATGATCATGAATATCTCCCTTTCTCGGGGCGTATAGTTCCGGGGGAAGGATACCATTATAGGCGAATCGCCCCCTTTATTTCCATCTGGATGGGGGGTATTCTGGTCTCACGCCCGGACATCCGACAAAAGGAGGAGGAAGATGAAAAAAAACGCGGCATTGTTCCTCGCAGGTCTCCTCTGCGCGACGGTTTCGTCCACGGCGCTGGGGGCGGATCCGTACGACAGGTATGAACGGCGCAGGGAAATCCCTCCCCCGCCGCGCGCCGCCGGCGCACCGCCTCCGCAGCACGCCGTATACGGACAGCCGTATTTCTTCGGGCACGTCGGCCTCTTCGATCCGAACGACAGCGCAACCGGCCTGAGGGGCTACGATTCCGGAGGCAGCTTCGATCTCGGCATCGGGTCGCGTGTATCGCCGATCATGGCGGTCGAGGGGGCGTTCGGCGCCTACACCGCCGACGTGGGCCCCAACGAGGTCTCGGTGGCGCCCCTTACCTTCGGGCTGAGGCTCATCGTTCCCCATCCGTTCATCGAGCCGTACGTAGGCGCGGGGGTAGGGCTCTATTTCGCCGATCTTGAGGAGCCTTCTTCCGGAATCGACGATTCGGACACAACGTTCGGCGGGTACGGGTCGCTCGGCATCGACGCATGGCTCAACCCGCGAATGGCCCTGAACTTCGAGGGGAAATACCACTGGGCGGAGCCCAGCTTCAACAGCGTCGACGTGAAGGTCGACGGCTGGACCGTCAGCCTCGGAGTAAGGGTATCGTTCTGAAACGCCGCGATCCGCGCGATGCGCCCCGGACCCTCCTGCTGGGAGGGTCCGGGGCGTACGCGTTGCCTGCGGGAACGCTCGGCCGGCGCCTGTCGACCCGCCGCGTGAGAACGCCTTTCGGCGTTTCCAACCCTGTCCACCTGTACGAGAAGGACGGCTTCCGCTACCTGTTCCTTTCCCGCCACGGCGAGCTTGGGTATGAAAAGACGGCGCCATTCGTCAACTACAGGGCCAACGTCTACGCGGCGAAGGCGCTCGGCGTCGATCGGATAGTCGCCTGGACCGGGCCGGGGATCATATCCGCGAAATACCGGCCCGGCGACCTCGTCCTCCCGGACGACCTGCTGGATTTCACGCGCCACCGCCCGTCGACTTTCTACGAAGGAGGGGGAATCGGATTCATACGCCAGTTCCCCGTGTTCTGCGAAACGCTTCGGGCGGCGCTGCGCGCGTCGTGGGGAAAGGGCGCGGCGGGGATGCGTTTGCACGCGCGCGGAATCTACGCCTGCACCGAGGGGCCGCGGCTCGAGACCCCCGCCGAGATCCGCTTCCTGGCGGGCGCCGGCGCGGACATGGTGGGGATGACGCTTTGCCCGGAGGCGTTCCTCGCCCGCGAGCTGGAGATATGCTACGCCCCCGTAGGGTATTTTACCAATTACGCGGAAGGGATCAGAGCCATGCCGTACCGGCGCGCGACGCTCTTCGAAGGAATGATGCCGCCCGGCAGCGCGGGCCGCGTCGAGCAGGCGAAGAACGCCATCCCCGCCCTGGCGATCGCCGCCGCGCGGTCGCTGTCCGGG
>DATBLU010000111.1:0-1558 GCA_036555205.1 Candidatus Deferrimicrobiaceae bacterium | reverse complement strand
GGCGAGGGCGTGCAGCAGGCGCTCCTGAAGATACTGGAGGGGACCGTCGCGAACGTCCCTCCGAAGGGCGGCCGCAAGCACCCGCAGCAGGAATTCATAAAGGTGGACACCACCAACATCCTGTTCATCTGCGGCGGCGCGTTCATAGGCCTTGACGGGATCGTCGAGCGGCGGACCGCGAAGAAATCGATGGGATTCGGCGCCGACATAGTCTCGCGCACCGAAAGGAACCTGGGAAAGCTCCTCGAGGCGGTCCAGCCCGAGGATCTCATCCGGTTCGGGCTTATTCCGGAATTCGTGGGGCGCCTCCCGGTGCTGGCCACCCTTCACGAGCTGGACGAGGACGCGCTGGTCCAGATCCTTACGCGGCCGAAGAATGCGCTGGTGCGCCAGTACCAGCGGCTGTTCGAGTTCGAGAACGTGAAGCTGGAATTCTCGGACCCGGCGCTTCACACCATCGCCCGGCAGGCCATCGAGCGCAAGGCCGGGGCGCGGGGCCTTCGGTCGATCCTGGAACACATAATGCTCGACGTTATGTACGAGATCCCCTCCCAGAGCAACATCAAGAAATGCATCATTTCCGATGACGTGGTGAGCGGCAAGGTCCCCCCGGAGATCGTGCAGGGAAAGAAGGCCGAGCTGGCGTAAAGCCGGAAGGCCCCTTGCGGTCGGGGCCGGCTTTCGCCATGGAGGTTGTCATGGAAGACAGGAAAAAGATCCTGCCGCTGCTTCCGCTGCGCGACATCGTCGTGTTCCCCCACATGGTGGTGCCCCTGTTCGTCGGACGCGACAAGTCGATCGCGGCGCTCGATGCCGCCCTGTCCATGGACCGCCTCATCTTCCTTGCGGCGCAGGAGGACGCCTCGACGAACGACCCGGCGGAGGAGGACATCCGCCGCATCGGGACCGTCAGCCACATCGTCCAGCTGCTGAAGCTCCCTGACGGGACGGTCAAGGTGCTCGTGGAGGGGCGGGCGAGGGCGAAGGTCGTCCATTACCTTCCGAACGACCGCTATTTCCAGGTGAGCACCGAGGAGATAGTCCCTGAGCGGATCACGGGAGCGCACGCCGAGGCGCTGATGCGCAACGTGCTTGCGTCCTTCGAGAGCTTCGCCAAGCTAAGCAAAAAGATCCCCTCCGAGGTGCTGTCGCAGGTCGGCTCCCTCAACGATCCCTCGCGGGTCGCCGACACCGTGGCGGCGCACCTGCCCATCAAGCTGTCCGACAAGCAGACGGTCCTGGAGATCGAGTCGGACCGCGAGCGCCTGGAGAAGATACTCGGACTGATGGAATCGGAGATCGAGATCCTCGAGATCGAGCGCAGGATCCGGGGCCGGGTCAAGAAGCAGATGGAGAGGACGCAGCGGGAGTTCTACCTGAACGAGCAGATGCGCGCCATCCAGAAGGAGCTCGGGCAGGGGGACGAGGGGAAGACCGAGCTTGACGAGCTCGAGGAGAAGGTCAAGAAGAAGGGGATGAGCAAGGAGGCGGTGCAGAAGGTCCAGAAGGAGATCAAGAAGCTTCGCATGATGTCCGCGATGTCGGCCGAGGCCACGGT
>DATBLU010000106.1:0-1977 GCA_036555205.1 Candidatus Deferrimicrobiaceae bacterium | reverse complement strand
AGTGGCACAGGAAGCAGGTGCTCGATGTGACCTCCATGTGGTTACCGACCACGATCTGGCTGTGGCAGCTGGTGCATCGGAGCTTCTTGCCGCGCTTGAGATCGGTCAGGTGGGGCTTGTGGTCGAACTTGATCCTTATGGGCGGCTTGCCTGGCTTCTGAGGCGGCGAGAAGAGCACCTGTCCCTGCAGCAGGCGGGTTTCATGACAGCCCTTCCGCAGGCACGATTCGTCGCTTATCTCGGCGTACGGCTTGGAGCTGTATGTGCGGGTTACGTATTTTACGACCTGCGTGAGGGCCTGGACCTTGAGGACCATCTTGTCGCGGATGTCCGGCGGGTAATGGCAGTCGACGCAGGGGACATGGTTGTGCTTGGAGGTGTTCCACGCCTGGTAGTAAGGCTTCATGATGTGGCAGCTAGCGCAAAAGTAGGGGCTGGTCGAAAACTCGAACATCCCGACGGAGAAGATAAGGACGAGAATGCCCAGGAAGCCGAGAAACTTGAAGAACCGGGGCTGGAGGTGGAGCCGGTCCTGCCTCCCCTTCGGTACGTGCATGCCGATCGTTTCCAGCACCTTCCGCGCCCGGTCCTTTCCGGGCTCCCCGGTCGTTTCCTGATCCTTGTCCTGCTCGTCCATTACGGCACCTTCCTGAAACAGGAATCGTTACTGCATGTTGTATGCGAAATAGGAATTCTATCCGGGCCTGCAGCCGGATTTCAACCTTTATTCTCCCCGGAAGGTGGGGGCTTGGGCAGGGTCCTGAGTTTGATCCCGAGGAGGACCGCGATTATGATCAACATGGTCACGGCGTAGGCGGCCACCGACCTGCGCTGCTTCTGCTCTTCCTGGAAATTCCGAATCTCCTGGCGGGCCCGGCGGATGTATACGTCGGCTTCCTGGGCGAGGGGCAGGATCCGCTCGATCGAGAAGGCGTGGATCGCCGGCCCCGCCTCGATCAGCTTGTAGCGGGCCCCGTCCAGGGATGCCTTGAGCTTCTCGATGTTGCGTCCCGACCTCTCCGCCTCGGACATGTTTCGCTGGATATCCTCGATATTGTTGTCGAGCCCCCCCAGCAGGTTGCGCACGTTCGCGGCGAACTCGAGCGCCTTGCCGTTCTCCTCGTGGCACGACCCGCATTCCCCCGGTCCGCTGCCTGAAAAAACCTTGAGGGTGGGCTTGCGGTTGGAGTGGTTCCCGTGGCATGTCACGCATTTGGGCTCGCCTACTTCCTCGACCGCGGTGAAGTGCGGACTATCGCGGAAATAGCCGGAGACCGCGCCGTGGCAGGCGCCGCAAACGTTCCCCACCTCCCGGACCCCGGGAGGCGTTGCGCCGTGAATCCCGTGGCAGGTTGCGCAGTTGGGGGCGATGCCCGGATTTTTACCGGGAAGTTTCCCGGAGAGGATCTGCCCGTGGACGCCCTTCTCGAAATCGGCCAGTTGGCTGGTGGAGATCCCGTACGGCTTCATCTTGACGGGGTCGGCGTGGCACCCGCCGCACATGGAAGGCACGTTTGAATGGAAAACCGCGGACCGGGGGTCGGTCTTGCGCCGGATATCGTGCTTGCCGTGGCAGGAGGTGCACACGGCGACGTTCGGGTCGTTCCTGGCGTACAGGCGCTTCCCGTGGATGCTCGTCCTGTATTCCGCGAGCTGGTCGGTGCGCAGGTTGTACTGCCTCATCATGGCGATGTCGGAGTGACAGCGGCCGCAGAATTCGGGGACCTGCCGGGCGGACGGCTTCCCCCGGAAACCCCGCTTGGGGCTCATCGATTCCTCGCCGGGCAGGGAGGCGTCCCCCCCATGGCAGGTCACGCATGTAAGGCCGGCCTCCCTGTGGATGCTCGTCGCGAATTCCCTGGCCGGGGGCCCCAGCTTCCCGCCGAGCCGGTTGTGGCACGCGGAGCAACTGTTGGGGGCCTCTTCGGCCGCCGATGCCGGCGCGCTCCCGAGCATGGCGAGGACCGCCGCGGCCAG